>JAYUHT010000115.1:0-6601 GCA_043766725.1 Burkholderiales bacterium
TCGTGCACGGCGCAGGGAATGCGCTCGACGTCGAGCCGGCCCGCTTCCACCTTCGACAAATCCAGGATGTCGTTGATCAGCTCGAGCAAATGCTTGGCACTGCCGTGGATGCTGGCCAGGTAGCGCTGCGTGTCCTGTGCACTTTGCTGGTAGCCGCGGCGCAGCAGCTCGGTGAAGCCCAGGATGGCATTCATGGGTGTGCGGATTTCGTGGCTCATGTTGGCCAGGAAGTCGCTCTTGGCGCGGTTGGCGGCTTCGGCTTCGTCGCGCGCCAGGCGCAGCTCAAGCTCTTTTTCTTCCAGCTCGGTGACGTCGTCAAAACTCACCAGCACGCCGGCCGGTTTGCCGCCGGCGCCGGGCACGGGTGAGCAGTTCACCATGAAGCTGCGGCGCTGATGTTCCCCAGCACCGCCCTGCGTGCCCAGCGTCAGGTAGAGCATGAAGTTGTGGCGCGGCGCGCCGTCGGCCAGGCAGGCCGCCCAGGGCGTGTCTTCAGGGTGGATGCGGGCCTGCGCGCTGTTCGTCCAGGGCAGCAGCGTGGCGGGCTGGCCCGTGAGCGCTTCAGCGCTGCGGCCCACCTTGTCGGCAAAGGCCTTGTTGGCCAGCACCACATGGCCGCGCGGGTCCAGCACCAGCAGGCCATCGGCCAAGGTGTCGAACGCAGTGCGCACGCGCCCGGGTATCACCCGCGAGGGGTCGAGGTGGCGCAGCATGCGGCGCAAGTACAAGTAAAACATCGCGAAGCATGACAACGCCACCACCACCACCAGCTTCACCGGTGCCAACGTGAACACACCCCACCACGGCGCCGGCCGCAAGGGCGGGAAGCGCAGCTCGATATGGCCCCACAGCTTGGCCTGGGCGTGGATCGGCACCAGCAAACTCGAGTCCGTGGAGATGCCACCCGGCGGCGCGCGCCACTGCGTCGCGTGCTCACCCACCTGCAACAACAGCTCACCATCGGCTCGGCGCACACCCGTGCTTTGCAACTCAGGGTTGCGCTTGGCGATGAAGTTCAACACGTGGGCCAGGCGCTCGCTGCCGTCATCATCAATCAGCTCGGTGGCGCTGATGGCCACGGCCTCGGCCAGTGCCAGCCGGCCGGCGCGCACCGCGCCATCACGATCAGGCACCAGGCCAAAGTACAGGCTCACCAGCAGCGCACTGACCACCAGCGAACTCAGCCCCGTGGCCAGGTGAAAGCGGGTTGACAGGCCTTTCATGCCACGCTCTCCTGTGTCGGCGTTTCAGGCCGCGCGGGCTGCGGCCGCTGCACCCACTGGCGCGCCTTGCTGAATAATTTTTCCAGCGGGTCGTCGCGCAGCGGCTGGGCACCGGCGTCATCGTCTTCGTCGTCGCCATCACGTTTGACCTGCGCCAACACCGGCAGCGGATCCATGCCGGCCCAGGCCGGCATGGCCGACATCAAGGTGGCCACCAAGACGCCACCGCGCGCCAACCACAACACATACCCCACCGACAAGCCGGCCGAGGCGATGGCCGTTGATGCCACCACCTCGCGTTCGCCGCGCACGTCTTCACCCATCTGCTCACGCGCCCGGTCCAGGGCCTGGGCAAAGCTGCGTTCGCGCAAGGCACTGGCCACGTCAATCAGGCGGGCCGCGCCGCGCGCCTCGGGCGAGCCTTCTTCAGGCAGCAGCGCCAGTTGCGCCGCCGGTGCCAGCGCGACGGCTGCGCGCTCGTTGCGCGGCGCGCTGGGCGCGGCCAGGGTCGTCACCGGCGCGGCGGGCGCCGGCGCATCGTTGCCCAGCGTGGTGGGTGCAGGTGCGGGTTCGGCCAGCGCGGCTGGCGCGGGCGCAGCCTCCTTGGCCGGCGCTGGCTCGCGCGGCTCGGCATTGGCCGCCGCCGCCACCACGGCTGGCGCCGGCGCCGGCTGATTGGCGACCACCGCCAACGGCGCGGCGCTGGCATCGGACACCCAGGTCAATTCGGCCGGCACGGCGAGCACGCGGTTGTTGCCATCGGCCAGCCACAGCTCGTAGCGGGGCGTTGCGCCACTGGCATCGCGGATGAAGATCACGCGGCCGGCGTCGACCTCAGCCTGGCTGAACTGCACGAGCGCCTGGCCGGCTTGGCCGACCCGCTCGAACTGCCCACCGGCCAGTTTTTCAATGCTGTAGATCAGCTCGGCGGCGCTGCTGTCGGGGTCGGCGCTGAGCAACACCAGGCTGCCCTGGCCCCCGTTGAACTGCAAGGCATGGCGCAGCACGGTGGGCGGCTCGTCGACGTTGCTCACCACCACGCGCAGCGCCTGGCGCGCCGTCAAGGCACCGTCGCTGACTTGCACCAGCACGTCGTAGCGGTTGTCGGCCAGGCTGTCGCTGGCACGCTCGAAGTCAGACGGGTTGATGAAACTCAGCGCGCCACTGGCCGCGTCCAGCGAAAAGAGTGCGGCATCCGGCCCGCCCACGATGCTGAACACCAAGCTGCTGTCAGCGTCGGCGTCGCTGGCGCTGAACTGCGCCGCAGCGCGGCTGTTTTCGCTCACCCCCACCTGCCAGGTGGCAGCACCAACGCCGCTGGTGAATTGCGGCGCATCGGCCACCGGCAGCACCTGAGCGAGCGCCACAGCCGGCACGCTGGCCTGGCCGTCGCTGACGTCAAAATCAAAACCGACCGAGCCGTTCCACTGCGGCGCCGGCGTGAACAGCCAGTTGCCGCCCCCCTGGCTGACCAGACTGCCCGGCCCGGCGCTCAAGCGCAGGTTCAGGGCCTGCAAGGCATCACCGTCGACATCGCTGCTGGCAGCCAGCAGGTCAGCCTGGGTGATGAGGCGGGGTTGGTCTTCAAGCTGTGTGCCCAAATGCAGCGCGGCCGCACGCGGCGCATCGTTCACCGCGCCGATGCCCAAGGCGGCCGCGTTGGCCACGGCAACCGTGCCATCGCTGACCTCAAACGTTAGTGTCATGGCGCCCTGGGCATCGCGCGCCGGGGTGACGCTGAAGCTGCCGTCAGCGTTGGCCGCGACATCACCACCGCCGTTGGCCACGACCAGGTTGATGGCCACCAGCGCGTCGCCGTCAGCGTCGGTGGCACCGGCCAGCAATTCGCCCTGGGTGATCCGCCGCGGCGTGTCTTCGAGCCCGGCCACCAAGCTCAGCGGCACCACCACGGGCGCATCGTTCACGCCGCTGAAGCGCACAGCCGCGGCGGCGGGCAAGGTCGCCAGCGCACCATCGCTGATGCGCAGTTGATAGCTGGGCGCAGCCTCACCGCCGTCGTGAACGAAGACGATGGCGCCCGCGCTCACGTCATCGAGCGCGAAGCCCAGCACGGCCACGCCCGGCGCGCCCAAGTGTTCAAACTGGCCCCCCGTCACGCCGCTGGCCAAAAGGAAGAGTTGCGCTGCGCTGTGGTCCGGGTCGCTGGCCCGTACATCGGGCACGGCCGTGCCGCCTTCGCTGATGCTCAGCGTGTTGACCAGCAGCACCGGCGCATCGTTCACCGGCGTGAAGCTCACGTTGGCAGCGTTGGGTGTGACCGCAACCGTGCCGTCACTCAGCACCAGCGCATAGGCCGGCGCGGCTTCACCGCCATCGGCCACAAAGCGAATGCTTGACGCATTCAATTCGGCCTGGCTGAAGCTGGAGATGGCCACGCCGGGCGTGGCCACGTACTCAAAGCGCCCGCCGCTCAAGCCCTGCACGGTGTATTGAAGCTGCGCGGGTGTGTTGTCGGGGTCGCTGGCCTGCACATCGGGCCGCGCCGTGCTGCCTTCGCTGATGATCAGGTCGTTGGTCAACTGCACGGGCGCATCGTTCACCGCGCTCACGCCCAGGCTCAGCGTGGCCACCGCGCTGGTGGCATTGGCCGTGGCGCCGTCATCCAACACCAGGGTGAGGGTGCGCAGCGCCGTGCTGGGTGCGTCGCTGGTGTTGATGTAGACCACGCTGCGCAGCGCGGCCTGGTAGGCCGCCAGGCTGGCGTTGCCGCTGAGCACCAGGCTGCCCGTGCCCACGGTCCAGCTGGCACTGATGCCGGCCTGAGGCGTCAGCAGCAGCGTGTCTTGCGCGGCGGCATAGCCACCCGTTATTTGAACCGTTGCACCGGCCAGGCTGGTGCTGTCCACATCACTGATCAGCAGGCCACCGGCCAGCGCCAGAGCGGCATCGTTTTCCACGTAAGTTAACGCACCACTCCAGCCATTGGCCAGCGGCGCGTCGTTCACGGCGGCCAGGTTGATGGTGACGTTGGCCTGCGCACTGATGCCGCCGCTGCCGTCACTCAATTGCACGGCCAGGTTGCGCGGCAGCGTTGAGGGTGCGCTGTCGCCGTTCCAGAACGTCAGGTTGCGCAGCAGGGCCTGCACTGCCGTCGTGGTGGCGGATGTGTTCAGGTTCACGGCGAGGTGCACGGTGCCGTCCGTGCCGCCACTGAAGTTGCCAAAGACCACGCCGCCATGGCTCAGCACATTGCCGGCCACACCAATCTGGCCGGCCGCGCTGCCCTGGTGGTTGAAGCTCAACCGATCCTCAGGTGTGGCGTTCGCGTTCAGCCAGATGCTGAGCAAGCCGCCGGCCAGAGTGGGCGAATCAGCATCGCTGGCGCTGGCCGCCGGCGCCACGAAAATCGGCGCCGAGCCCTCGCTGAAAGAGGCGGCGGCCGGTAAGCCCAGCAATGGCGCAGACGAGGTTTGCACCACCAGGGCAATGGCATCCAGGACCTCGACATTGGTGGTCAGGCCCAGGTCGGCGCTGCGCATCAGCATGCTTGCGGTGCCGGCGCTGCTGCCAACGCCCGTGGAACTGACGCTGAGAACGAAGATGTCGCCTTGATCCACGGCGAGCGCATTGCCCCCCACGCTGGCACTGCCGTTCAAGGAGAGCAACAGTTGACCCGCCACCAGGCTCACCCCACCCACCTGGCGCGAGGTTTGCACCAGCTCCACGCCACGAACCTGCTGATTGATGTTCAGCCCCAAGCTGTCACCATCCACCAGCAGGGTCAACACACCGCCGCTGACGGCGACACCCAGTACGGTGGGGCTGAAGCGCCATACCGCGTGGTCGTTCGTGCCACCGCCCATGGCGAGCACGAACTCACCGGCCGCCAGGGCCGCGCCACCCACGTTGGTGGGGGCTTCGACCAGGGCAAAGTCGCGCACCTCAATGCCCACGCCCCCAGGGTCGCGCAGCACGTGGGCAAAGCTGCCGTCGCTGTAGTCACCCGGCACCGTTGGGCGAAAGCGGATGACGTCGGTCTTGATCACCGCCAGGCCGCCTTCGGTGCCGGTGAATGTTTGGTCGGTTTTCACACTGAACAGCACATCACCAGGCAGCAAGCTGACCGCGTTGACAGTGCCCACTGTGACGGCCTGGCTCACCAAGTGAATGCCAATCACATCGGCCATGCTGGAAGACGAGAAGGCGTTGAGGCTGAAGACCTGGCTCAGGCTGCCGCCGCTGACCCCGCTGCCCAGACTGAGCGCCGGGTCGCCCAGGCGCACCACGGCGGTGTCCGACCAACTCACGTTGCCGTTGGCCGCCGTGGCCGTGGCGTTGCCAACTGTGGACAGCCACAGCGCGGCGCGGGTGATGTCGATGCCCAGCGTGCTGGTGGCGGTCAAGGTGCCGCCGCTGCCAGTGTTGCCCTGGTCGTTGCTCGTGAGGCTGATTTGCACGCTGCCTGTGCTGCCCGCAGCGGGCTCAAAGCGCAGGCCGTCGAGCGCAGCATTCACATCAGACAGGGTGCCGTTGAAGACCATGCTCGCGTCCAGCGAGCCATCGCCGCTGCTGAAGCTTAAGCCATTCGTTGCACCCAGGCTCAGGCTGCCAGCGCTGGCGCTGAGCGTGATTTGCAAGACACCGCTGCCCACGTCGACATCGCTCACCCAGGGTGCGTTCACACCCGCCAGCAACAGGGTCTGGCCTTCGCCAATGGCCTGGCTGGGCGGCAGGTGGTTCTGCGGCGCATCGTTGATCGCCAAGACATTCAGCGCCAAGGTGTTGGCGCTGGGGTCGGTGTCCACGCCGCCCGCCACGGTGCCCCCGTCATCACGCACCGTGAAGCTCATGCTGGCCAGGGCGCCATTGGCGTTCGCAGGCGGCAGCCAGGTCAGGCGCCCGGCGCTGATGTCCGTGGCGCTGACCCACTGGCCAGCACTGGTTGGCGCGCCCGCCAACAGCAGGCTGCCTACCCCGGGCAGGCTGTCCAGGCGAATGGCCAGCAGGGCATTGGGCGGGTTGTCGGCGGCGTCACTGAAGCCGAAGTTGGCCACGCTGAAAACATGGGTCTGATCCTCGTTGAGGGTCAAGGCCTGGTCACTGCCAGTGGGCGCTTCGTTCAGCGGCGTCACACTCACAACCAAGTTAAGGGTGTCGCTGGCCAGGCCATCGCTCACCGCAACAGTCAAGTCGTAGACGTTGTTGGCACCGGCGTCCAATGGGGCGTCGTAGTCGGGGGCGGCGGTAAAGCTGAGAGCGCCCGTGCCGCTGTTGACGGCGAAGCGCGCGGCGTCGGCACCGCCCGCAATCGACCACACCAAGGTGCCCAACGGGCCATCCAGATCCGTGGCGCTGATCGTGGCCACGCCAAGCTGGTTTTCGAGCAAGCTGACGGTGGCGCCGGCGCCACCGCCACC
>JAYUHT010000116.1:0-6564 GCA_043766725.1 Burkholderiales bacterium
CCCGCGGCGCGCGCTTCATCTACCTGCAACCCAACTTTCAGAACCCCAGCGCTCGCACCATGGGCGCGGCGCGCCGTTTGGCCGTGGTGGAGCAGGCCGCGCGCATCGGCTTGCCGCTGGTGGAAGACAACCCGTACGGTGAGCTGTGGTACGGCGCACCACCGCCGCCGCCGCTGGCCGCCGCGGCCGGCGATGGCGCGGTTTACCTGGGTTCGTTTTCCAAGATCCTGGCGCCCGGTTTGCGCTTGGGCTACGTGGTGGCGCCGGCCGTGCTCTACCCCAAGCTGTTGCAGGCCAAGCAGGCGGCCGATTTGCACACCCCGGGCTTCAACCAGCGCGTGGCGCACGAGGTCATTCGCAACGGCTTCCTGCGCGAACACCTGTCCTTGGTGCGAGCGCGCTACCAGCTACAGCGCGATGCCATGCATGCCGCGTTGCAACGCCACCTGCCCGCGGGTTGCCGCTGGCAGCTGCCCAGTGGCGGCATGTTCTTCTGGGTCGAGCTGGGCGAAGGGCGCGACACCACGGCGCTGTTGCCGCAAGCCGTGGCCCGCGGCATGGCCTACGTGCCCGGCGCGCCGTTCTATTGCGGCGCGCCGCGGCACGACACGCTGCGCCTGAGCTTCGTCACGGCAACGCCCGATCAAATCGACACCGCTGTGGCTGCGCTGGGCCAACTGCTGAAGGAACAAACCCCATGAAGCACCGTTTTCATCAACTCGACGTCTTCACTGCGCAAGCCCTGCGCGGCAACCCGGTGGCGGTGGTGCATGGCGCGCAGGGCTTGAGCGATGAGCGCATGGCCGAATTTGCGCGCTGGACGAATCTGTCGGAAACCACCTTCCTCTTGCCACCCAGCGACCCCGCGGCCGACTACCGTTTGCGCATCTTCACCCCGGGTGGCGAGTTGCCCTTCGCCGGGCACCCCACGCTGGGCAGTTGCCAGGCCTGGCTGCTGGGCGGCGGCGTGCCGCGCGATGTGAACGAAGTGGTGCAGCAATGCGCCGTCGGCCTGGTGCGTATCCGCCGCGCTGGCACGAGCCTGGCCTTTTTGGCGCCACCTCTGCAACGCAGTGCGGTCGAGCCACAACTCTTGGCCCAAGTGTTGAAGGCTTTGGATTTGGATGCAACGAGCGTGCGCGCGGCACAGTGGCTGGACAATGGGCCACGTTGGCTGACGCTGTTGCTGCAAGACGCTGCCACGGTGCTGGCGCTGCGCCCAGACCACGCTGCGCTCAAGACCTTGGCCAAGGTCGGCGTGGCCGGGCCTCAGCTCAATGGGGCAGACAGCCACTTCGAAGTGCGCGCCTTTGCCGCGCCGGTAGGCATTGATGAAGACCCGGTCACGGGCAGCCTGAACGCCGGCCTGGCGCAATGGTTGATCGCCGACGGCCTGGCCCCTGCCCACTACGTGGCCGCACAGGGCACCGTGCTGCAACGCGCCGGGCGCGTGCACATCACCAGCCAGGGCGGCGAAGTCTGGGTCGGCGGCGAGGTGCAGGCGTGCATCGAGGGTACGGTGGATCTCTGAGAACATCGCTTCATTGCCCGCCCTGGAACGCCGCCATGACCACCGAAGAACTGTTCCGCGAAGACGCGCTGCTGGCGCAGTGCAGCGCCACCGTGATCGGCCTCGACGCCTTGGGTGTGGTGCTCGACCGCACGGTCTTCTACCCCTTGGGCGGCGGCCAGGCCGGTGATACCGGCGAACTGGTGCTGCCCGGTGGTGAGCGCATCAAGGTGGCCGACACGCGCAAGGGCACAGCACCGGGCAGCATCAATCATGTCCTGGCCGATGCCGCTCAGGTGGCGCTGTTGCCCGTTGGCACCTCGTTGCTGGCCTGCATTGATGTGGCGCGCCGGCGCGCCCACATGCGCTTTCACACCGCCACGCACTTGCTGTGCGCGCTGGTGCCGCACCCGGTGGATGGTTGTTCGATCACCGCGGCCTATGCGCGGCTGGACTTCCACATGAGCGAGCCGCTCGACAAAGCCGAACTGAGCGCCGGCATTGCCCGCCTGGTGAGTGCCGGCCATGCGGTGCGCCACCGCTGGATCACGGAAGACGAACTCGACGCCAACCCCCAGCTCGTGCGCAGCATGAGCGTGCAGCCGCCGCGCGGCCTGGGCCGGGTGCGGGTGCTTGACATTGACGGCGTTGACATGCAGCCGTGTGGCGGCACGCACGTGGCCAACACGGTCGAAATCGGCAACGTCATCGTCACGAAGATTGAGAAGAAGTCAGCCATGACCCGAAGGGTCATTCTCGGCTTCGCCGAGTCGGCCGCAGGCCGAGGCTGACTTCGACAGTGCAGGCTCATATCGCGCAGCGATGTGAAGCGGCGCCAGCCGCGTGCCGGAGCTAAGAAGAGCGCGATGACCCGCAGGGTCGTGCTCGGCTTTGCCGAGCCAGCCGCAGGCTGATCCGCCAGAAACTTCGCCGCTGTTGAAGCCCATCTCGCGGACCGGCTGAGGCGCTATCAGGAACGCCAGATCAGCGATGAAGAGCTGTACCAGGCCTTCACTGGATTCGCGAACTCGGAGCCGGCGCTGACGCCCCTGTTCTTTGCGCTGGGCCGGGTGCAGGCTCATATCGCGCAGCGATGTGAAACGGCGCAGCCGCGTGCCGCAGCTAAGAAGAGCGCGAAGGGTCATTCTCGGCTTCGCCGAGCCAGCCGCAGGCTGATCGCGAAAACAAAAAGCCCGCGCGTAGCGGGCTTGATCAACCAGCAACGAGCCGGTATCAGGGATTGCGGTACTCGTCGTGGCAGCTTTTGCAGGCAGCAGCCGTGGCGCCGAAGGCGGTTTTGAGCTGCTCCTGGTTGCCGCCCTTGGCCACGGCGTTCAGCTTGGTCATCTCGTCTTGCATCTTGCGCGCGGCGGCGTCGAAGTTGGCGCGGTCGGTCCAGACGTTGGCCTTGGGGCGGCCCTTTTCCGGCGCACCGGTGCCTTCAACAAACCCTGCATAAGGCAGCTTGGACGCAAAAGCCGCCACCTCGGCGTTGGACGCCGCGGCCGCGGCATCAAACGGCACGCGGCCGTTGACCATGGCACCAATTCGCCCGAAGTGCGCGGCCATCACCTGAAAAGCAGCCTTGCGGTACGTGACCGCATCTTCGGGTTTGGCAAACTGCGCCGCGGCGGGCAGGGCGGTGGCCACGCCGATCAGGGCAGCCAGAGCAAGGGGCAAGCGTTTCATGGGCAGAACCTCCTGGGGATGGGCAGGCCATCGATTGATGAGAACGGCAAGTGTACGAAGCGCCGCTGGGGCACATTCCCGCCCTAGGGTAACCCCGATACAACGCTCGGTTTACTGCGCGCGCCGGGCCGCGACGCACGCAGCGCCGCTGCGCTATCGTTGTCGCCAACCCGGAACATGATTAAAACCTCCTCTGCCTTGCAGCCCGTGCGCGTGTGGGATTTGCCCACCCGCTTGTTCCACTGGAGCCTGGCGTTAGCCGTTGTGGGTTCGCTGGTCAGCGGCAAGATCGGCGGCAACGCCATGGTTTGGCATTTTCGTTGCGGCTACGTCTTGCTGGCCTTGCTGCTGTTTCGCCTGGCCTGGGGCGTGCTCGGTGGGCATTGGTCGCGGTTCGCGCGCTTCCTCTACCTGCCAGGCACCATCTTGAGGTACCTGCGTGGCCGGCATGAGCCAGGCGAACACCTTGACGTTGGCCACAACCCGCTGGGCAGCCTGTCGGTGTGGGCACTGTTGGGATTCTTGTTGCTGCAAGCGGCGACCGGCTTGGTGTCGGATGACGAAATTTCCAACGTTGGCCCGCTGAACAAGTTCGTGGCCACGGCGGTGGCCGGCGCCGCCGGCACCTGGCACAAGGTGGTGGGCCAGCGCGTGCTGCTGTTGCTCGTGGTGCTGCATGTGGGCGCCGTGTTGTTCTACCTGTGGCGCAAGAAGATCAATCTGGTGCGGCCCATGCTCAGTGGCGACAAGCTGCTGGCGGCGCACACGCCGGCGTCGCGCGACGACGGCCACACGCGGCTGCTGGCGCTGGCCTGCATGGTGCTGGCCGCGCTGGCGGCGGCCTGGGTCGCGGCGCAATGAAAAACCGGCGCGCTGTTCAGTTATCGCTTGCATGCGCGAACCACGCATAAGCCTGCGCACGCCGCGCGGCGCTGCCGAGCTGCAAGCCACGCGGGAGATCATGCGCGAGTACGCCGCCAGCTTGACGGTGGACCTGTGCTTTCAGGATTTCGATGCCGAACTTGCCGGCTTGCCCGGCCCTTACGCCGAGCCCGACGGCGCGCTGCTGTTGGCCCTGGTGGGCAGCGAGGTGGCCGGCTGCGTGGCCATGCGCCAGTTGCGCGACGTCGACCATGCCAACGCCTGCGAAATGAAGCGGCTGTACGTGCGCCCGGCCTACCGCCAGCTGGGCCTGGGGCGGCGGCTGGCGCAGGCGGTGATTGACCTGGCCACCCAGGCCGGTCACAGTGCCATGCTGCTGGACACGCTCGATGAAATGGAATCCGCGCGCGAGCTGTATGCCTCGCTCGGGTTCGAGGAAGTGCCGCCGTACTACTTCAACCCCATCCCCGGGGCGCATTACCTCAAAGTCGATCTCGGCGGCGGCCGATATTAACGAACCACTTCACTGGAAAACGCCCCTCCATGATCGAACTCCGTGACGGCGCCCTGCGCCTGGTGCTGTGCCCCGAACTCGGCGGCAGCGTGGCTGGCCTGTGGCACGAGGCCACGCCGGTGCTGCGCAGCGCTGAAGGTTCCGGCCTGGGTGGGCCGCGCCAGGGCGCGGCGTTTCCCATGTTGCCGTATTCGAACCGCCTGGCCTACCGGCGCTTTCGCTGGCAAGGCAAGGAATACACCACGGCGCCGAACTTTGATGACAACCCGCATTCGCTGCACGGCGTGGCCTGGCTGCGGGCCTGGCAGGTGGAACAGGTCACGACCAGCAGCGCCGAACTAGTCTACCGCCATGAGCCCGACGCGCATTGGCCCTTCGCCTTCGAAGCGCGCCAGCACTTCGCATTGGCCGACGGCGCATTGGCCTTGAACCTGGCGGTGAAGAACACCGGCGCGTTGCCACAGCCCCTGGGCTTGGGGTGGCACCCATACTTTCCCAAACGCAGCCGCAGCCGCTTGCATGCCGAGGTGAAGGAGCGCTGGGAGTCTGACGCCACGCAGCTGCCCACGCGCAAGCTCAGCCAAGACAGCATCGACGGCGACGTGGCGCCGATGGCGTTTGACCATTGCTTCGAAGGCTGGTCGGGTGCGGCACGCTTGCGCGACGAGCGCTTGTCCCTGCGGCTGAGTTCGTCGCTGGGCCGGCTGGTGGTGTACACGCCGCAGCAGCGCGACTACTTCTGCGTCGAACCCGTCAGCCATGTCAGCAACGCCATCCACATGGCCGACCCACTGGCGCATGGCTTGAAGGCCGCGGCGCCGGGCGAGGGCATCGACGCCTGGATCCGGCTCGAGGCCGCGCCGATCTGAACGTGCCGGGCCAGCCATTCGAGCCGATCGCTGCGCCGGCCGCATTGCTCTGCGAATCGCCCCTGTGGCACCCGCTGGAGCAGGCGCTGTATTGGTGCGACATCCCGGGCCGCGCGCTGCATCGCTTTGACCCGACAAGTGGCGCGCATCGTTCATGGCCACTGGCCAGCGAACCGGGCTGCTGCGTGGCGCTGCAGGGCGGCGGCCTGCTGCTGGCGCAGCGCGATGGCCTGTGGCGCTTTGACGCGGCCAGCGGCCAGCGCGAACTGCTGCACGCGCCGCCCTACGACCCGGCAAGACAGCGCTTCAACGATGGCAAGGCCGATGCACAAGGCCGCCTGTGGGTGGGCACGCTCGACGATCAACGCGAAGCGCGCGCCGGCCTGTATTGCCTCGACCATGGCCGGCTGGAACTCCGCGCCAATGGCCTGGCCGTGAGCAACGGCGTGGCCTTCAGCCCAGACGGCGGGCGCCTGTACTGGGCCGACACGCGCGGCCACCTGGTGTACACGTTCGATGTGGCGGCGCTGACCGGCGCCTTGGCGAACCAGCGCATTTGGCAGCGCTTCGCACCGCGTGAGTTGGATCAACCGTTAAGCCACTATGGCGGGCGGCCCGACGGCGCCACGGTGGACAGCGAAGACGCCTACTGGGTCGCCATGTTCGAGGGCCGCCGCCTGCTGCGCCTGGCGCCCGGTGGTGAGCTGCTGAGCGACCTGGCCTTGCCGGTGCAATGCCCCACCATGCCGTGCTTTGGCGGCCCCGACCTGCGCACGCTGTACATCACCACCGTGGGCTGGCCGCGTGCTGCAGCTACGGGTTGACGTGCCGGGGTTGCCGGCGCACATGGCTAACGTTTGAAGTGATCGCGTGGTGCCCGTCCCGCTCATGCCCGACACCCGCACAGCCGCTTTGCAGGCGCTGCGTGAGACGACACACTGGGACTTGATTGTCATCGGTGGCGGCGCCACCGGCTTGGGCACGGCGCTCGACGCCGCGGCACGCGGCTTCAAGGTGGCCTTGCTCGAATCGCACGACTTTGCGCAAGGCACCAGTTCGCGCGCCACCAAGCTGGTGCACGGCGGCGTGCGCTACCTGGC
>JAYUHT010000117.1:0-2447 GCA_043766725.1 Burkholderiales bacterium
GCCGACTTCATGGCCAAGCTGGCGCAGGGCCGGGCCGACGAACTGCTGAGCCTCTTGTGCCTGGCACGCCCGCGCGAAAGCTGCCCGCTGCTGGTGGCACCGGCCATGAACCGCGAGATGTGGGCCCACCCGGCCACGCAGCGCAATGTGGCCACGCTGCGGGCTGACGGCACGCACATCCTGGGCCCGGGCAGCGGCGACCAGGCCTGCGGCGAAGTGGGCGACGGGCGCATGCTCGAAGCTGCTGAACTGCGCGATGAGCTGATTGCCTTTTTCCAGCCCAAGCTGCTGGCCGGCAAGCGCGTGCTGATCACCGCCGGGCCCACGTTCGAGGCGATTGACCCGGTGCGTGGCCTCACCAACTTGTCCAGCGGCAAGATGGGTTTCGCCCTGGCCCGCGCAGCGCAGGAGGCGGGCGCCGCGGTGACGCTGGTGGCCGGGCCGGTGCACCTGGCCACGCCGCGCGGGGTGCGGCGCATCGATGTGCGCAGCGCGCAGCAGATGTTCGATGCCGTGCTGCCGTTGGCCGGCGCGAACGATGTCTTCATCGCCACCGCTGCGGTGGCCGATTGGCGGCCTGCGGCGTTGTCAGATCAAAAAATCAAGAAAGATGCCAGTGGGTGCGTACCCAGCTTCGAGATGATTGAGAACCCCGACATCCTGGCCAGCGTGGCGCGCCTTGCCAGGCCGCCGTACTGCGTGGGCTTTGCCGCCGAGAGCCACGACCTCATCAAACACGCGCGTGAAAAATTGCGGCGCAAGGGCGTGCCGCTGGTGGTGGGCAACATCGGGCCGGCCACCTTCGGCTTGGACGACAACGCGGTGGTGCTGGTAGATGCGGCCAGCGAACGCGAACTGCCGCGCGCCAGCAAGCTGACCCTGGCACGCACGCTGGTGGCCGAGATTGCGCAGCGGCTGACTTCTTCAGTTAAGGGGTGAACATGGTGGTGGTGGATGTGAAGGTGCTCGATGCACGCATGGCTGAGGCCTTGCCGCAATACGCCACCCCCGGCAGTGCCGGCCTGGACCTGCGCGCCTGCATTGATGCGGCGCTGGTCATTGAACCCGGCCACGCCGTGCTCATTCCAACCGGGTTGGCCATTCACATTGGCGATGCCAGCCTGGCCGCGATGCTGCTGCCACGTTCGGGCCTGGGCCACAAGCACGGCATCGTGCTGGGCAACCTGGTGGGTTTGATCGACAGCGACTACCAAGGCCCGCTGATGGTGAGCTGCTGGAACCGTGGCCAGCAGGCCTACACCGTGCAGCCCCTGGAACGCATCGCGCAGATGGTGATCGTGCCGGTGGTGCAGGCGCACTTCCGGCTTGTGGCTGACTTTGGCGCCTCGCAACGCAGCACCGGCGGTTTCGGTTCTACCGGAGCTGCCTGAAGCCGACCGTTAACCCGTGTTAGTGCAGCGCCGGCGGCTCGTCGCCGGCCAGGCTGAAACCCGCGCTGCCCAGGCTGCCGGCTTCGGTTTCAGCCGCGCTGGCATCACGCACATCCACCACCTTGAGTTGCAAGCGCAGCGCCAGGCCGGCCAGCGGGTGGTTGCCATCGAGCACCACATGGGTGGCGTAAATCTCGGTCACGGTGTAGATGGCGTCGGCGGGCATGTCGGGCGTGGCCGCACCCGGCGGCAGGCCTTCGAAGCGCATGCCGGTTTCCAACTGCTCGGGAAACAGAGCGCGGTTCTCGAAGCAAACCAGCGCGGCGTCGTAGTCGCCGAAGGCGTGTTCGGGTTCCAGGTGCACGTTCAGCGCATCGCCCGGCGCATGGCCGGCCAGGGCTTCTTCCACCTTGGGCAGCAAATCTTCGCCGCCAAAGAAAAATTCGGTGGGTTCACTCAGCTCGTCGATCAGCTGGTTCTGGGCGTCGCACAACTTCCAGGTCAACGTGACCACACAGGGGGCTTGAATGTTCATGCAGCCATCATCGCATGGGCAAAATGCCGGCATGAACCTGCTGCAACCCACGCCCTTGCTCGGCGGCCTGTCGTGCGCGGCCTTCATGCGCGCGCATTGGCACAAGGCGCCGTTGCTGGTGCGCCAGGCGCTGCCCGGTGGCCTGGCCTTGGTGCCACGCAATGAGTTGTTTGCGCTGGCCGCGCGTGAAGAAGTAGAGTCACGCCTGGTGTGGCGCGAGCCGCCACGCGGCGCCTGGCAGATGCGCCACGGGCCGCTGCAGCGGCGCGCCCTGCCGACCATGCGCCAAGGCGGCTGGACCTTGCTGGTGCAAGGGCTTGATCTGCACCTGGACGCCGCGGCCGCACTGCTGGAACGTTCCACCTTCATCCCGCGCGCGCGGCTCGATGACCTGATGTTGTCTTACGCCACGCACGGCGGCGGCGTGGGGCCGCATGTGGACGCCTACGACGTGTTCTTGCTGCAAGTGCAGGGCCAGCGGCGTTGGCGCATCGCGCCGCCCGGCGACGCCGCGTTCAAGC
>JAYUHT010000118.1:0-6561 GCA_043766725.1 Burkholderiales bacterium
GCACCCCGAGCAATACACCTGGTGGAGCAACCGCGGCCAGGCCCGGGCCAACAACGTGGGCTGGCGGCTCGACTATCACCTGGCCACGCCGGGCATCGCAGCCAAGGCGCGGCGCGAGCACATCTATCTTGAAAAGCGTTTCTCCGACCACGCGCCCGTGATCGTCGACTACGACTTCAAGCTGTGAGCGCGGCTGCGAATGCCGGCGCCACCGCCGCGCGCCTGAGTTTTGGGCAAAAGCTCATGCAAGGCGAGTTGCTGCTGCTCACGCCGCGCGAACAGGTGCGCCTGGTGTTGTTCGTGCTGGCCGTGCTGGCCGTGGCGCTGTGGCTGCTGCTGGGCGTGATCGAGCCGCCGCCGCCCAAGCACATCCGCATCAGCACCGGCTCGCCCACCGGTGCCTACACGCGCTACGCCAAGCTCTACGCGGCCGAGTTCAAGAAGCACGGCATCGAACTGGAAGTGCTGACCAGTGCCGGCTCGGTCGACAACCTGAAGCGCCTGGACGATGCCGCGCAGAAGATCGACCTGGCGTTCGTGCAAGGCGGCGTGGGCGCGGCGAGTGAGCACCCGCGCATCGAGAGCCTGGCCAGCGTGGCCTACGAGCCGATTTGGTTTTTCTTCGACAAGAAGCGTTTCGCGCAAGCGCCTGCTTCGGTGCGCGAACTGATGGGTCACCCCCTGGCCATTGATGCGCCGGGCAGTGGCGTGCGCGCGGCGGCGCTGCGTTTGCTGGAGGTGAGCGGCGTGCAGCCGCGCGAAGACTTGCTCCTTCCCCTGGGCGGCATGGCGGCGGTGGAGGCCTTGCTGGCCGGCACGCTGCACGCGGCAGTGCTGGTGGCCGCGGTGGATTCGCCGGCCGTGCAAAAGGCCCTGTCGCAAGACCTCGGCCTGGTCAACCTCGACGCCGCCGACGCCTATGTGCGCTTGCTGCCCTGGTTGGCCAAGGTGAGCCTGCCGCGCGGCGTGGTCAACATCGCGGCCGACTTGCCGCGCGAAGACGTGACGCTGATCGCCGCCACCGCCAACCTGGTGGCGCGCAGCGACCTGCACCCGGCGGTGATGTTCCTGATGCTCGACATTGCCTCGGGCATTCACAAAAGACCCGCGGCGGTGAACGCGCCCACCGAGTTCCCTTCCGAGCGCAACCTCGACTACACGCAAAGCGAAGAGTCCAAGCGCTACTTCAAGAGCGGCCGGCCGTTCTTGCAGCAGTACCTGCCGTTCTGGCTGGCCAACCTGGTGGGGCGGCTCATCGCCACGCTGGTGCCGGTGTTGGCCATCGGCCTGCCCCTGATGCGCCTGTTCCCGGCCTTCCTGGGCTGGCAGGAGCGCGCCAAGCTGGCGCAGCTGTATGAAGAGGTGCTGAGCATCGAACACCAGCCGCCAGCCGGCGCCGACCAACGCGCCGCGAGCCTGGCGCGGCTGAGCGACATCGACCAGCACCTGCCCAGTTTGAAGCTGGGCGCTGACCACCATGTGGATCTCTACAACCTCAAGGCCCACATCGACATGGTGAAGGCGCGGCTGGTGGCAGCGCCGGGTTGATCAGCCTCGCGCCGGCAGCGCCGACCACTCCTGCGCCGTGAGCACGCGCAACTGCCACTGCCCATCCTTGTGCGCCAGGCCGTGCAGGTCGATCGACTTCTGCGTTTGCAGCAAGCGCACCAAGAACGCAACGATCGCCGCATCAACCACCTGCCCGGGCACCAGCACCGGAATGCCCGGCGGGTAGGGCACGATCTGGTCGCAGCACACGCGCCCATGCAGCGCGGCATTCGGCCGGCCGTCGTCGTCGAGCAAGGCCAGGCGCTCGCCGGTTTCGTAAAACGCATCGCGCGGCAGGCAGGCCAGGCGGGTGAAGGCGGGCAGCTCGGGCAGGCGTGTCTGGGCCAGTGGCGGGCGGCGTTCCTTCGACAAACGCAACATCGCATCGAACAAGCGTGACACCTTGCTGCGCGTGGTGCCGATGGTGAGCAACAGCGTCAGCGTGTTGTGCGTGTTCTTTTCCACCTGGATGTTGAAGCGGTCAATCAGTTGCTGGCGCAACTCGTCGGCCGAATAGCCGCTGGCGCTGATGTCGATCGTTAACTTCGTGGGGTCCAGCCGGATGCCATCGGCGCGCACCTCGTCGCTCAGCAACTCGTCAAGTTCGAGCACGCGAAAGGCACCCGTGGTGTTGATGCGCTCGCGCAGCTCGCGCGCAAACCGCAACGAGCGTTCGAGCAGCTTGTAGCCTTCCATCACCGCTTGCTTGCGCGCCACATCGAGGCTGGCGATCAGCGCATATTGCGGGCTGGTGCTGGCGTGCATGTTGAAGTTCTCGCGGAACAAATGCTCGTCGAAGTGCGCATCGTTGACATGGATCATGCTGGCCTGCGAAAACGCCGACAGCACCTTGTGCGTGCTCTGCGTGGCGTAGTCGGCGCCGCACTCCAGCGCGGTGGGCCGCAGCTCGGGGTGGAAGCGAGCATGGCCGTACCAGGCTTCATCGACGATGACCTTGATGCCCGCGGCATGCGCCGCAGTGATGATGGGCAACAGGTCGTAGCGCAGGCCGTCATAGGTGCAACTGGTGAGGATCAACACCTTGGCATCGGCGTGCTGGGCGATGGCCGCGAACAGCGTGGCCTTGGGCACCGGGCCGAACAGGCCCAGGTGGCGGTTGACCGAGGCTTCCAGGTACACCGGCCGCGCGCCCGAAAGAATCACGCCGTGGTGCACGCTCTTGTGGCAGTTGCGGTCAAGCAGCAGCTTGTCGCCCGGTGCCAGCAGGGTCTGGAAGATCACCTTGTTGGCGGTGCTGGTGCCGTTGGTGGCGAAGTAGGTGGCGCGTGCGCCGAAGGCCTTGGCCGCCAGTGCCTGCGCCTGCGCGATCACCCCGGTGGGGTGCAGCAGCGAATCGAGCCGCGGCACCGATACGCTGAGGTCGGCGCGCAGCATCTCTTCGCCCACGAAGCTGTGAAAGTCACCCACCCAGGGGCTGCCCTTGAACGAGTCGCCGCCGCCATGGCCCGGGGTGTGCCAACTGTCCTTGGCCAGGGCGACGTAGTCTTTCAGTTCGTCATAGAACGGTGTGTCGGCCTTCTCGGCCACTTCGGCCGTGAGGATGCGGTGCCAACCGTTGAAATCACTTTCGTCGCGGAAGAAGTAGCCGTCCACCGCGTCGCTGGCCAGGGCCTCGACCAGCATCTTGGTGTCGTCGTCCTGCAGCATGATGTAGATCGAAACTTCCGGGCGCAGCTCGATGATGCGCTGCGCCGTGCTCACCGCGGCGGCGTCGGTCTGTGCTGCGCTGCCGTGGTCCACCAGCACCACCTGCACATCACCGCCGGCCAGCACCGCGGCCACCGCCGCGTCGCCCGAGGCGCAGCCGCGCGCGGCCAGGCCGTAGGGGTTGGGCAGCTTGGCGGCGGCGGCGTTCAGGCCTTGCACGCACAACGCGCGGTGCGTCTCATCAGCGCTCACCACCAGCACGTCACAGATCATGGCGCGTCAACGATCTTCACCACCTGCCCCGGCGCCGGCAGCTTGCCGCCGTAGGCGCCGTTGATCAGCTTGAGTGTGCTTTCAGCTTGCGCGCCCAGCGGTGAGCTGCGCGCGAGCTGGGCAAAGCCGCCGCTGGGATACGGCACGCTGCGCAGCGCCCAGGGCCGGGCGGCGGCGCGGTCGCCGCTGCTCAGCGGGCGAAAGCTGGCTTCGGCGTCGCGCAGGCCGGGGCGTGCGCGTTGCAGGGCGGTCGCATCCTTGGCCGCGTAACCAAGCAGGTAGTTCCGACCGTTAGGCCCGCTGGCCACGGTGAGCTCGATGTTGGTCAACTGCCCCTGCGCATTGCGCCGCGCGCCGGTGAAGTGGCTGGCGCGCAGGCCGCTGGGCAAGGTGGTGGGCTCAATGCGGCCCTGCTCGGGTTTGAAGAGTTTGCGGATGATCTCTTCATGCGTGCTGCCAGCATCGACCGGCACCAGGCGCACGATGAGCGCGGCGTCGGCCTCGGCGTTGACGAGCTGGATCGCCTCGGCGCCGTTCTGCACCGCCCAGCGCGGCGGCGCGGTCAGCGCAATGCCAAGCGGCTCGTGGTAGAAATTCTGCCCGCGCGTCAGGCCTTGCTCGCGGCTATCACCAAACGTTAGGCCGTCGATGGCCTTCAGGTAGCGCGCCTTGCCGTCGTCGCTGAATGGGCCGGGGTGGCCTTGAGCGCGCTGCACGATCTGGCGCAGCCGCTCGTCGCTGCTGGGGTGCGAGGCCAGCCAATTGCCATGGTCTTGCGGCGCACGGCCAGCGACGCGGGCCTGGTCGTCGCGAAACTGGTCCTGGTCTTTCAGCACCTGGATCACGTCGACCATGTTCTTGGGGTCGAACTTCGCTCGCGCCAGGTATTCGGCGCCGAGTTGGTCGGCCTGCAATTCTTGCTCGCGGCTGTAGCGCGCCACGTAGCCCGCGGCCGCGGCCTGGCCGAGTTGCCCGGCCAGTTGCCCCACGCCGCCCAGGCCGCGGCTTTCGAGCACCGCGCCCAGCACGCTGGCGGCCAGCACACCCAGCCCGGCGCTTTGCTGGCGTGTGGCGCGCTGCGCGCCGTGGCGGGCGGTGACGTGCCCGATCTCGTGGCCGATGACGCCCGCCATGTCGGCTTCACTATCGAGATAAGCCATGATGCCGCGCGTGATGTAGACGTAGCCGCCGGGCAGCGCGAAGGCGTTGACCTCGGGGCTGTCGAGCACGGTGAAGGTCCATGGCAGATTGGGCCGGTGCGACTGCGCCGCCAGGCGCTGGCCGACGCCGTTCACATAGGCTTGCAGCGCCGGGTTGGCCAGCGGCGGTGTTTCCTTCAGCACCTCCTCATGCGCCTTGCGGCCTTCGCTGAGCTCGCTGGCTTCGTCCATCACCGTGCGCTCGGCGCGACCGGTGACGGGGTTGTTGACGGTGCTGGTGGCGCAGCCGGCGGCCAGGGCGGCTGCCAGCAACCAGGCCAGGTGGCGAACACGCATCTCAGGCTCCTCCTTCTTGCAGGGCGGTCAGTGTAGGGGCGGGGCTGGCTAGACTTCAGCCCCTTGCCAGCTGCCACCGAATGCGCCATGACCCTCCAAACCGTCGAACTGCAAACCGGCCCCCACCCTCAAGCCAGCGTGATCGTGCTGCACGGCCTGGGCGCCGATGGCCACGACTTCGTGCCGGTGATGGAAGCGCTCGACCTGTCTGCCGTGGGCGACGTGCGCTTCATCTTCCCGCATGCGCCGGTGCGGCCGATCACGGCCTTCGGCGGCCAGGCGGTGCGGGCCTGGTTCGATGTGATCGCGATGGGCGGGCGCGCCGCCGAAGACGAGGCCGGCTTGCGCGCTTCACAAGCCGAAGTTGAAACCTTGTTGGCGCATGAGCGCGAGCGCGGCATCGCCCCGCAGCGCATGGTGCTGGCCGGCTTCTCGCAGGGCTGCGGCATGACCCTTCAGACCGGCTTGCGCCATGCCCACCGCTTGGCCGGGCTGGTGGCGCTGTCAGGCTGGCTGCCGCTGGCCGCGCAAACCAGCGCCGAGCGCCACGCCGCCAACGCAGACGTGCCCATCTTCATGGCCCATGGCACGCAGGATCCGATGATCGACATGGAGCGCGCGGTGGCCTCGCGCGATGCGCTGGCAGCGCTGGGCTATGGCGTTGAGTGGCATGAATACGTCATGCCGCATTCGGTGAGCCCGCAGGAGATCGTTGACCTGAACCGGTTCTTGCTCGCCGTGCTGGCGCTCGGTTAGGGCCAGGAGTCCAAGCCATGCGGGGGCACTCATGGCGGATTCATTTATATCGATATTATAGAACTTACCAAAAATCTCTAAGTTCCATAAGATTGGCATAATCATGTGCCATGAATCCTGTTGAGAACCCCTATGCGCCCGGCGCGGGAACGCCACCGCCAGAGCTGGCTGGGCGTGATGAGTTGCGAGAAAGCGTGCGCGTAGCCATTGAGCGCATTCGCCGTGGCCGGCCGGCGAAGAGCGTGCTGATGGTGGGCCTTCGTGGTGTGGGCAAAACGGTGTTGTTGGATCGCATGCGCGACAACGCGGAAGACACGGGCGTGCAGACCTTGCGTATCGAAGCGCCCGAGGGCCGTTCCTTGCCCGCCATGCTTGCGCCGCAGTTGCGCCAGGCCCTGCTGCGTTTGTCGCGTCAAAACAAAGCGCGCGACCTGGCGCAACGCGCGCTCAAGGCATTGGCCGGGTTCGCCAAAGGCCTGAAGCTGAAGTACCAGGACATTGAAGTGGGTCTCGACTTCGACCCTGAACCGGGTCTGGCCGACAACGGCGATCTCGAACACGACTTGCAGGCGTTGCTGGAGGCCGTCGGCCACGCAGCCAAAGCCGCAGACACGGCGCTGGTGATGTTCATCGATGAATTGCAACGGTTGAGCGACGACGACTTAACGACTTTCACCGCCGTCATGCACAAGTGCGGTCAGAAAGCCGTACCGATCATGCTGATCGCCACCGGGCCGCTTCACCTTCAAAGGAGGATGAGCCGTGCCAAGTCATACGCCGAGCGGCTGTTTGATTTCCCCGTTGTGGGCCCGTTGGATGA
>JAYUHT010000119.1:0-2444 GCA_043766725.1 Burkholderiales bacterium
TCGACGGTTTCGTGCGGGCGGTGGCGGTGCGGCCTGGCGAGCCGGTGCATGCCGACCAGGTGCTGCTGCAACTCGAAGACCAGGACCTCGCGCTGGAACGCGAGAAGTGGACCAGCGAGATCGCCCAGCTCGACAAGCAATACCGCGAAGCCCTGTCGAAGGACGAGGCCGCCGCCATCGTCGTGGCCGGCTCCAAGCTGGAGCAGGCGCGCACCCAGCTCGACCTGGCGCAGCGCCAGCTCGAACGCGCGCAACTCAAGGCGCCGTTCGACGGCGTGCTGATCAGCGGCGACCTGAGCCAGTCGATCGGCATGCCGGTGAAGCGCGGCCAGGAGCTGATGACGGTGGCCACCGACCGGTCGTTTCGCATCGTTGCCGAGGTCGATGAACAGGACATCGCGGCGCTGCGCGTCGGCCAGACCGCCCAGGTCATGTTCGCCGCGCTGGCGCAGCCGGTGGCGTTCACCGTGGCGCGCATTGCGCCGGTAGCCAGCAGCGCCGACGGCCGCAATGTGTTTGAGGTGGAAGGCAGCGGCGCGGCCACGCTGCAAGCCACCTTGCGCCCCGGCCTGCGCGGCGTGGCCAAGATCGAAATCAAGCCCAGCCACATGGGCCTGGTGTGGTGGCACCGCGCCAGCCTGTGGCTGCGCAGCGCCGCCTGGCGCTTCACAGGCTGAAGCCGGCGCGCACGCAAACCAGGCCATGGAACCCCTGCTCGCCCAAGACTGGTACCGCGTCGCGTTCATGCGGCCGCGGCTGCGCCCTGGCGTGCGCGTGTCGCGCCAGCGCGTGCGTGGCGAATGCTGGTATCTGCTGTGCGACCCGGTGTCGGGCCGCCACCACCGTTTCAACGACATTGCCTACCGCCTGATAGCCGCCTGCGACGGCGAACGCACGCTGGACGAAGTGTGGGCCGCGCGCGCCGCCGCCGACGGTGACCAGGCGCCCACCCAGGGCGAGGCGGTGCGCGTGTTCAGCCAGGCCTTCGGTGCCACCCTGTTTGTCGGCAATGTCGCGCCAGACGCCGCGGCCATCGTGCGTGCGCAAACGCGCGGGCGTCAGCAGCGCAGGCGCGCGGCCGTCAACCCGCTGGCGTTTCGTGTGCCGCTGTGGGACCCGGATGCTTTCCTGTGCACCCACGTCGAGCGGCTGCGCTGGTTGTTCACGCCGCTGGCCGGCGCCATCATGCTGGCGCTGCTGGCCCTGGGCGTGCTGCTGTTGGCCAGCCATGCCGCAGACGGCGCCGGGTTCGCCAAAGGCCGCCTCGGCGGCGGCACCTTGCTGCTGGCGATGTGGCTGGTCTACCCCTTCGTCAAGGGCCTGCACGAGCTTGCGCATGCCTTCACCGTGAAGGCCTTCGGTGGCGAGGTGCACGAGATCGGCATCACGCTGTTGATGCTCACGCCGGTGCCGGATGTCGACGCCTCGGCGTCGCTGGGCTTCGCGTCCAAGCGCCAGCGCATGGCGGTGGCCGGGGCCGGCATCGCGGCCGAGCTGTTGCTGGCCACGCTGGCCATGGTGCTGTGGCTGGCGCTGGAGCCCGGTGGATTCAAAGACATCGCCTTCGCGGTGGTGCTGGTCGGCGGCCTGTCGACGCTGGTCATCAACGGCAACCCGCTGCTGCGTTTCGACGGCTACCACGTGCTGTGCGACGCCTTTGAGCTGCCCCACCTGGCGCAGCGCAGCCAGCGCTGGTGGCAGCACCTTTTGAAGCGCGGCCTGCTGCGCCTGCCCACCGCTCGGTTTGATGGTTATGCACGCGGCGCGTTGCCTTGGCTGCTGGCCTACGCGCCACTGGCCTGGCTGTACCGGGCCGTGCTGCTGGTGCTGCTGGCGCTGTGGCTGGCCGATGTCAACAGCGCGCTCGGCCTGGCCGCCGTGGCCGTGGCGGCGTGGTGGTTGTTGCTGAAGCCGGCCATCGCTGCGCTGCGCTATCTGGCCAGCGCGGCCGAACTGCACGGCCAGCGCGCGCGCACGGCCTTGATCACGCTGCTGGTGGTGGGCACAGCGGGCACGCTGGTCTTCGCCGCCGACCTGCCGCAGCGCACCGACGCAACGGGCGTGGTGTGGTTGTCAGACGAAGCCATGGTGCGCTTGGGCAGCGACGGTTTTGTGGCGCAATTCATGGTCGCCGATGGCGATGCGGTGGTCGCCGGCCAGCCCTTGCTGCGCTTGACGAACGACCAACTGCAGGCCGAACTGCAACGCGCCCAGGCGCAGTGGGACAGGCTGGACGTTGAACGCGCCGCGAAGTTCGAAGCCGACGCGCTGCACGCCGGTGTCGCCGCTGACGAGCAGGCCCGCGTGGCGGCCGAACTGGCGCGGCTGCGCCAGCGTGTCGACCAACTGGTGGTGCGCGCGCTGGTGGCCGGACGGGTGGTCATCGAGCCGCGCCTGAGCGTGCTGGGCCAGTACCTGCCGCAAGGCCAGCTGGTGGCGCAGGT
>JAYUHT010000120.1:0-6542 GCA_043766725.1 Burkholderiales bacterium
TGCGTCGCCCCAACCTTGGGGGGTGGCAGAGACGTGACTACGGTTGTCTCAGGGCCGGCGCAGCGAGCGGTTATCGAGGTCAAGTTCGCTCAGTGGCAACAGCGCAGCGGGGGCTGCACCGGCCCACTGGGGTGCGATCTGGGCCGCGGCGCCGGCCACCACCACGCGGGCTTGCGCCGCGCCGAAATGGGCCTGTGCAAAGGCACGCACTTGCGCTGGCGTCACGGCCAGCAGCCGCGGCAGCTCCAAAGCCAACTCGTCCAGCGGACGGCCCTGCACCAGGCGCGCCAACACCAGGCCAGCCAGACCCTGCACGGTTTCAAGCCGGCGCGAAAAGCTGCCGGCCAGGGCGGCTTGGCGCGCCGCCAGCTCGTCTGGGCCAGCGGTTTCGTTGCCCAGGCGCGCCAGCTGTTCGCGCAGTGCCGCCACCACGCCAGCCGCGTTGCCATGGCCGGTTTGCGCCTGGGCCAGCAGCAGGCAACCTTCGGGCTGGCAGTCGAGCTCGCTGCGCACGTCGTAGCTCCAGCCTTTGCGAATGCGGATCTCCTGGCTCAGGCGTGACGAATAACCCTGGCCCAGCAGGGCATTGGCGACCTGGCCGATGCGCCGCTCATCAGGGCCCAGGGCCGGCAGCGGCAGCGCCAACACGACCCCGCTTTGGCCGCTGCCAGGCATGTCCACCAGCAGCGCGCTGGCCGGCGCCGGCGTGGCCGCGCGCTGCGGCGGTGGCGCGCTCGAAGCTGCGCTGCGCCAGGCGCCGAAGTGCGTGCTGGCCCAGGCCAGGCCCTGCTCGGGCGCGAAGTCGCCCACCAGCACCAAGGCGCTGCGCGCGCTGTGGTAGTGCGCGGCGTGGAAGGCCGCCACATCGTCGCGCTGCAGGCGTTGCAGCGAGGCCGGCGTGGGCGTGGCGGCCAGGCCTTCATCGGGCCAGAACGCGCGCCGCGCCGCCAACTGGGCCACGCTGCCCGGGTTGCCCAGGGCAAGGGCAAAGCCGTCGTTGGCACGCTGGCGCTCGCGCTCCAGCTCTTCGGCCGCCAACAAGGGCGTGCGCGCCATGTCGGCCAGCAGGGCCAGCGCGGCCTGCGCATGGGGCGGCGTCACGGTCAGGGCCAGCGTGGTGGCGCGCGGGCCGCAACCGCTGGCCAGGCTGGCGCCCAGCGCTTCGGCCTGCCGCGCCAGCGCCACCGCGCCCACGGCCTGGCCACGGCGCCAGGCGCCCTTGGTCAGCAGGGTCGATGTCATGGCCGCCAGGCCGCTTTGGCCGGGGGGGTCGAGCTCGGGCCCGGCGCGCACCAGCAAGGTGGCGTGCAGCAGCGGCACGGCGTGCCGGGGCACCAGCACCACCAGCAAGCCGTTGTCCAGGCGCTGTTCGATGATGCGCGGCAGCACCAGGTTGCGCGCCGGGGCGGGCTCGGGCGGCAGCTCAACCCCGGGTTGCTGCGCCCAGGCGACCGGGCTGAAAAATGGATTGGCCCAACCCGCGGCGACCCCTTGCAGGGCCTGGCGACGGCTGATCAAGACTTGGGCTCCCGGCTGTAGTGCAGGCTCAGGTGCGCACGGCCGAGCACGTGGCGCGCCAGCGCGCGCTGCACGTCGCCAGCGCTCACGGCTTGGAGCAAATCGAGTTCCCGGTCGGCGTGGCTGGCCTGGCCGTGCAGGGCCAGCGCCCAGCCCACGGACTCGCATTTGCCGTCGGGCCGCTGCCGCGCCGACAGCACCTGGGTCACAAGCTGGTTGCGCACCTTGGCCAGCTCAGCCGGGTCGATCGGCGCTCGCGCCAGGCGGTCGATTTCGCCCAGCAGTTGCGGCCCCAGTTGCGCCGCATCCTGCCCGCCCGCGGCGATGGCAAACGCCACCAGCATGCCGGCCTGGGCGTGAAGCGCGCTGCTGAAGCCGGCCGACTGCGCGCTGCGCCGCCCCACCACCAACGCTTCGTTGAGGCGCGACGAATCGCCCTCGCCAAGCAACGACGCCGCCACCGACAGCGCCGGCGCATCCGCGCTGCGCGCCGGTGGCCCGCGCCACAGCAGGGCCACCGCCGGCAGCGGCACTTGCGGGCCGTGCATGGCCACCCGGCGCTCTTTCAATGCCGGCGCTGCCGCCGCGGCGCGTGCCGGCAGCGGCTGGGCCGGGCGGGGCACCGCGCCCAGGTAGCGCTCGGCCCAAACCTGCAACTGCGCAGGATCGAAGTCACCGGCCACGATCAGCGTGGCGTTGTCACTGCGGTACCAGGTGGCGTGGAAGCGTTTCACGTCGTCCAGCGTGGCCGCATTCAATTCGTCGATGTTGCCGATCACCGGCCGCCGGTACGCCCCGTGCTCGAAGGCCAGGCCGGGCAGGGCGTTGAACAGCCGCCCGTACGGCGCGGCCAGCACGCGCTCGCGGTACTCTTCTTGCACCACGGCGCGCTCGCTGTCGAAGGTGGCTTGGTCGAGCTTCAGGCTGGCCAGGCGCTCGCCCTCGGCCCACAGCAAACGTTCGAGATGATTCGCCGGCACCAGGCTCTGGTAGGCCGTCACGTCTTCAGCGGTGAAGGCGTTGTTGTAGCCGCCCACGTCTTCGGTCAGGCGGTCGAACATCTCGCTGGGCATGTGGCGCGTGCCCTTGAACATGAGGTGCTCGAACAGGTGAGCAAAGCCCGAACGCCCGGGCGGGTCGTCGCGTCCGCCCACGCCAAACCACATCTGCACCGCCACTGTGGGCGTGGCCGGGTCGCGCATGGCCACCAGGCGCAGGCCATTGGCCAGGCGGCGCTGCACCAGGGGCAGGCGCGGCAGGTGCAGCGGGCGGTTTGCCAGGGCTGCCGCCCAGGCGCCGGGCAAGGTCAGCCCCGCGCCCAGGCCAATGAAGGCGCGGCGCCACCAGACAGGCGGGTTGATCGGCGAAGGGGACATGGCGTGAGCGTGAACTATGTGGCGATGCTAGGCCCTGCGGTGCTGTGCCACGCGGCGCAGGCGGCGCTGGGCTTCAGGTGCTGGCAGCACGTGGCCGATATGCCTGGCCATGGGCCAACCCGCCCGCTGCCTGACCCCGCCATGCACATTCGCCAATCGACCCTGCTTGAACTGCCCGCCAGCGCCGCCGCCCTGCGCGAATTGGCTGCCATCGAGCCGCACCTGGTGCTGGCCTTTGCGCCCGACACCGCCCTGGCCCGGCCGGACTTCGCGCGCGAGCTGCAACACGCCTTTCCCACGGCCCAGGTGGTGGGCTGCAGCAGCGCGGGTGAGATCGGCAACCAGGGTGTCACAAGCGGCGCGGCCGTGCTCACGGCGATGCACTTCCGCCGCCCGGACTTCCAGGTCGCGCAGGTGCCGCTGGCCAACATGGCCGACTCGCACGCCGCCGGCGCCGCCCTGGGGCACGCGTTGGTTCGGCCGGATCTGAAAGCGGTGCTGCTGTTCTGCCCCGGCGTGGGCATCAACGGCAGCGCCTTGCTGCAAGGCTTGACCAGCGTGGTGGGCCCGCAGGTGCTGCTCAGCGGCGGCCTGGCCGGCGACGACGGCAAGTTCACCCGCACCTGGACGCTGTGCGACGGCGTGGCCGACGCGCAGGCCGTGGTGGGCATCGGCCTGTTCGGCGAGCACTGGCGCATCTCGCACGGCTCGTTCGGGGGTTGGCAGCCCTTCGGTCCGGCCCGCCGCGTCACGCGCTGCCAAGGCAACGTGCTGTTCGAGCTGGACGGCCAGCCGGCGCTGGATGTCTACCGCCGCTACCTGGGCGAATACGCCGCCGGGCTGCCGGCCACCGGGCTGTTGTTCCCGTTTTCGATGCTCGGTGGAGACCGCAACGAGGTTGGGCTGATCCGCACCATCCTGGGCCTCGACGAGGCCGCCAACTCGCTCACGCTGGCCGGCGAGATCATCCCCAACGGCTACTTGCGCTTGATGCACGCCAGCAACGACGCCTTGGTCGATGGTGCCGAAACCGCTGCCCACGCCGCCTTCGAGCCGCACGCCGATGAAGGCCGCGGCCTGGCGCTGCTGGTGAGCTGCGTGGGCCGCAAGCTGGTCATGGGCGGGCGGGTGGAAGAAGAGATCGAGGCCGTGAGCCATGTCTTTGGCGCCCAGGCCCAGTTGGCCGGGTTCTATTCCAACGGCGAGATCAGCCCCACCCAAGGTGCCATGAGCTGCGCGCTGCACAACCAGACGATGACGATCACCTTTGTGAACGAGCGCGTCGCATGAACAAACTGCTGCAGCGCGAGCTGGCGCGCGCGTTGGGTTTGCCCACGGGGGGTGACCCGCAGCCACTCTTGGCGGCGCTGGCCGCACAGGCCGCGTCTTTGCCGGTGGAACTGGCCGCGGTGGCGCGTGGCTTGCAGCGCTTCGTGGCCTCGGTCGACGCTTCGTACTCGCAGTTCGAGCGCGACCTCAAGCTGCGTGCGGCCAGCCTGCAACTCAGCTCGGAAGAGCTGATGCAGGCCAACCAAAAGCTGCACAGCGAAGCGCAGGCGCAGCACGCTGCCGTGCGCACCTTGCGCGAAACGGTCGAGCGGCTGGTCACCCTGGAGGCGCCGGCGCACGCCGAAGGCTCGACCATCGAAGACCTGGGCGCGGTGTCCGATCAAGTCGCACGTTTGGTGCAGGAGCGCGAGGCCGCGCGCATCGATCTGCAAGGCAGCGAGGAGCGCTTTCGCAGCCTGACTGAAATGTCGGCCGACTGGTACTGGGAACAAGACCGGCGGCTGCGCTTCACCACCCTTTCCGCGGGCATCCAGCGTTCGCTGGGCTTGGCGCCGCAGGACTGTGTGGACAAGTCGCTGTGGGCGCTGGCACGCGTCAACCCGGCCGAGAGCCGCTACCACGCCGCGCATGGCCAGATGCTGGCGCGCCAGCCGTTCCACGACCTGGTGCTGCGCCTGCACGATGCGCAGGGCCAGGTGCGACACATTGCCTTTGCCGGCAAACCCATCTTCGACGCCGCGGGCTGCTTCATGGGCTACCGCGGCGTCGGCCGCGACGTCACCGAATGGGTGCGCACGCAAGACACCTTGCGCAGCGCCAAAGACCAGGCCGAGGCCGCCAACCTGGCCAAGAGCCAGTTCCTGGCCAACATGAGTCATGAGATCCGCACGCCCATGAACGGCGTGCTGGGCATGGCCGACCTGCTGCTGCAAACCTCGCTGGCGCCACGGCAGACGCACTTTGCGCGCACCCTGCGCACCTCGGCAGAGACGATGCTGCACCTGCTCAACGACATCCTGGACTTCTCCAAGATCGAGGCCGGGCAGGTGCAGATCGAGCGCCTGGCGTTCGACCCGCGCCAGTTGTGCGAACAGGTGGCGCTGCTGTTCGCCGAGTCCGCTCAAGCCAAAGGTTTGGAGCTGGTGTGCCAGGTCGGCGCGAACTTGTCACATGCCGCCTGGGGCGACGCCCACCGCATCCAGCAATGCCTGAGCAACCTGCTGAGCAACGCCATCAAGTTCACCAGCCATGGGCAGGTGTTGATCAGTGCCGTGCGCCAACCCGGCGAGGGCGCGGGCGAGGTGCTGTGCATCAGCGTGCAGGACAGCGGCGTGGGCATCGCCCCCGACGTGCAGACGCGCTTGTTCAAATCGTTCTCGCAGGCCGACAACTCCACCACGCGCCGCTTCGGCGGCACCGGGCTGGGCCTGGCCATCACGCGCCAACTGGTCGAGCTGATGGGTGGCACGCTGGCGCTGGACAGCCAGTTCGGCATCGGCAGCACGTTCACCATCCACCTGCCCCTGCCGGACATGGCCGCACCCGGCGACGCACCCGGCGCCACGCCTGGCCCGGCGAGCGCCGCGCCGGCCGAAGCAGTGGCCACCGGCATGCGCGCCTGGTTGATCGAGCCGCATGAAATGGCGCGCGCCGCCACCGCCGGCATCCTGCAAGGCATGGGCCTGGCGGTGCTGGCCGTGGCCGACCTGCCATCGTTGCTGCTCCTGCTCGACGCCCAGGCGCCGCCGGATTTGGTGGTCTACGCCGAGCCGGCCCACCCGGGGCGTGACTCGCCTTTGGCCAAGCGGCTGCATGAACGCCTGGGCGCGGCCGTGCCCTGCCTGGTCAAGCTCGTGCCCATGGCCAGCCTGGCCGAGCTGGACATTCCCGTGCTCGCCGGCGCGCACGCCTGGGTGCCCAAGCCGGCCACCGAGCTGGAGCTGCGCCGCGCCTTGGTCGAAGGCACGCAAGGCGGGCGCCGCGAGGCCGCGCACGAGGCCGCCACCACCGCTGCCGCGCCGCTGGGCGCGCACGTCTTGTTGGCCGAAGACAACCGCGTGAACGCCGAAATCGCCACCGAGCTGCTGCTGGACATGGGCTGCTCGATCGTCCAGGTGCCCAACGGCCAGGAGGCGGTGGAGCGCTTCACCACGCAGGCCTTCGACCTGGTGTTGATGGACTGCCAGATGCCGCTGATGGACGGCTACGAGGCCACCCGGCGCATCCGCGAATTCGAGTCCACGCGCGCTGCCGCGCTGCGCATCCCGATCGTGGCCCTGACGGCCAATGCGCTGAGTGGCGACCGCGACCGCTGCATTGCTGCCGGCATGGACGACCACGTGGGCAAACCCTTTCGCC
>JAYUHT010000121.1:0-6532 GCA_043766725.1 Burkholderiales bacterium
GCCCAGGGCTGGTAGCCCAGCCAGGTGTCCAGTGCCGTCAAGGGCATCGTCACCGGCGCACGCAGTGGGTGGCGCAGCAAGTAGAAATACAGCGCGAAAAAGACCGACATGAACAGCGTCATGCCCAGCGCCTTGAGCCAGAACAAGCGGCGCATGCGCGCGAAAGCCCGGCCCGCCCAGCCTGGCACCCCGGCCAGCAGCGTGGGCTGGCCAGGGCCGCGCGGGCGGCCCGCGTGTTCGGGTGTTGGGTTGGGCATGGGGCGCGCAACGAGATTAACACCGGCGTGCGCGCCAGCCGCGCGTGCCCTGCCAGGCACAGTGGGGGAGCGGCAATAATCCGGTCATGGCCTTGCCCGTCGCTTCATCGCCCCCGAACCCCGCCCCCTTGCTGCCGCATGCCCCGTTGGGCGCCTACTACGCCAACGAGGCCGAGCACCAAACTTTCCTGCGCCAGATCTTCGACGACACGGCGCGCGACTACGACCGCATCGAGTCCATCCTGGCCTTCGGCACCGGCCCCTGGTACCGGCGCCAGGCCTTGAGCCGTGCCGGGCTGAGCGCGGGCATGCAGGTGGTGGATGTGGGTGTGGGCACAGGGCTGCTGGCGCGCCAGGCGCTGCAGCTCATCGGCTCGGCGGGCCACCTGATCGGCGTGGACCCCAGCGTGGGCATGATGAACCAGGCGGTGCTGCCCGGCGTGGAATTGATTCAAGGCCGCGCCGAAGCCCTGCCCTGCGCCACGGCCAGCGCCGCCTTCCTCAGCCTGGGCTATGCGCTGCGCCATGTGAGCGACGTTGACGCCGCGTTCGCCGAATTTCAACGCGTGCTGCGCCCGGGCGGGCGGCTGCTGTTGCTTGAAATCACGCAGCCCAAGAGCCGCGTGGCCATCAGGCTGCTCAAGGCCTACATGCGCGTGGTAGTGCCGGCCATTGCCAAGCTGGTGGCGCGCGGCGCCGACAGCGCCAAACTCTGGCGCTACTACTGGGACACGATCGACGCCTGCATCGCGCCGGCCGACGTCATGGCCGCCTTGCGGCGCGCCGGCTTCACGCAGGTGCAGCGTCATGTCGAGCTGGGCATCTTCTCGGAGTACAGCGCGGTTCGGGCTTGAAGGCGGCACCCCTCATGACGGCGACCCTGCCCGTTGAACCTTGCGACGTGCTGATCATCGGCGGTGGCCCGGCCGGCGCCGCGGCGGCCTGCCTGCTGGCGCGCCAGGGCCGCCAGGTGGTGCTCACCGAAAAGGCCCACCACCCGCGCTTTCACATCGGCGAATCCCTGCTGCCGGCCAGCGTTGCCTTGTTTGAACGGTTAGGCCTGCGCGCCGAGCTTGAACGCATCGGCATGCCCAAATGGGGCGCCGAGTTCGTCTCACCCGTGCACCACCACACCAGCCGGCTTGAGTTCAGCGACGCCTGGGACAAGACCATGCCCTACGCCTGGCAGGTGCGGCGTTCGGAGCTGGACGAGATCCTGTTTCGCCACGCGGCCAAGGAAGGCGCCACCGCGCTGGAAGGCTGCCGGGTTGATGAAGTGGTGTTCGAAGACGGCGCCGCCCGGGTGCGCGCCACGCTCGACGACGGCCGCCAGCACCATTGGCGCGCGCGCATGGTGCTCGACGCTTCGGGCCGCGACACCTTCCTGGCGCGCCAGCTCGGCACCAAGCGCAAAAACGAGCAGCACAACAGCGCCGCGTTGTTCGGCCACTTCACCAACGCCACGCGCCAGCCCGGGCGGCAGGCCGGCGACATCAGCATCCTGTGGTTCGCCCACGGCTGGTTCTGGTTCATCCCGTTGGCCGACGGCAGCACCAGCGTGGGCGCGGTGTGCTGGCCGCCGTACCTGAAGACGCGCGACAAGCCGCTCAAGGCCTTCTTCGAAGACACCATCGCGCTGTGCCCGGCGCTGGCCGAACGTTTGAAAAGTGCCACGCTGGTGGCTGACGCCGTCTACGCCACGGGCAACTATTGCTACAGCGCCACGCGCAGCAGCGGGCCGCAGCACCTGCTGCTGGGCGATGCCTTTGCCTTCGTCGACCCGGTGTTCTCGTCGGGCGTGCACCTGGCCCTGGCGAGTGCTTTTGCCGCGGCCGAGCTGGTGGCGGTGGAACTCGACGCGCCGGCGCGCGCACCCGCCGCCCGGCGCCATTTCGACGCGCTGATGCGCAAGGGCCCGCGCGAGTTCTCGTGGTTCATCTACCGCATGACCAACCCGGCCATCCGCGAAATGTTCATGCACCCGCGCAACCCGCTGCGCGTGAAAGAGGCCTTGCTGTCGCTGCTGGCCGGCGACATCCATGGCCGCACGCCGATCTGGTGGTCGCTCGCCGCCTTCAAGGCGATCTATTACTTGCAGTCGCTGCGCATGGCGCCGGCGGCGTTCGCGGCCTGGCGCGCGCGCCGGCGCAACATCGCGCCCAGCGGCGCGCTGCGCGGGGAGAACATCCTTGCGGATTGAGCCGGGCACGGCCCGGGGTCGTTCCAGTGGCCTTGTCCTGTGCATGCTGCTGTTTGCCGGCTCGGCGGCTCAAGCCGCCGAGCCGCTGTGGGAACTCGGCCTGGGCCTGGGCGCGCTGAGCCTGCCGCACTACCGCGGCGCTGATCAATCCCACCGCGCCCTCTTTCCCGTGCCCTACGTCGTCTACCGCGGCGAGATCTTCAAGTCTGACCGCGAAGGCGCGCGCGCCGAGCTGCTGCGCACAGACCAGCTCAAGGTCGACCTCAGCCTGGCCGCCAGCCCACCCACACGCAGCGCCGACAACCTGGCCCGCGCCGGCATGGCCAGCCTGCCGCCCACCTTCGAGATCGGCCCCAAGCTCGAGCTGAACCTGGCCCGCGGCGCACGCTGGCAGCTCGACCTGCGGCTGCCCGTGCATGGCGTGGTCACGGTGCAGCGCTCGCCGCGCTGGCTGGGCGTCACGTCGTCGCCCTTCATCAACCTCGATGTGCCGTGGCAGGGCTGGAAGTTCGGCGCCCTCACCGGCCCGGTGTTCAACAGCCGCGGCGTCAACGCGCACACTTATGAAGTGAGCGCGGCTGACGCCACAGCGCAGCGCCCGGCCTGGGCCGCGCGGGGCGGCTACGCCGGCTGGCGCGGCCTGGTGGCGGTGTCGCGCCAGGATGGCCGGCTGTGGTGGGGCGCCTTCGCTCGCGTTGACAACCTGTCGCACACCGCCATGCAAGACAGCCCCTTGCTGCGCAGCCGCCACAACGTCTCGGCCGGGCTGGGCATGACCTGGGTGTTCGCGCAGTCGTCGCAAAGCGCGCCTTGAAGGTGGCCATGGCCTGGTTGCTGCGCCCGCTGGCCTGGCTGCTGCTCCAGGCCTTGTTGCTCGGCCTGGGCCTCATGTCGCTGGCCTGGAACGCGGTGGCGATGGTCTTGCTGCGCGTGCTGCCGCCGGCGCGCGCGCGCTGGGTGGGGCGCGCGGCCATCGCCCATCAGTACGCCTTCTTCTGGCGCGTCACCGGTTGGCTGGGCATGATGCAAATGGACGCCAGCGCGCTGGATGCGCTGGCCGCCGAGCCGGGGCTGATCGTGGTGGCCAACCACCCCAGCCTGCTCGATGCGCTGATGTTGGTGGCGCGCCTGCCGCGCAGCGCCTGCGTCATGAAGACCAGCCTGGTGCGCAACCCCTTCCTCGGCCCGGGCGCGCGGCTGGCGCGCTACATCTGCAACGATTCAGCCGGGCGCATGGTGCGCCAGGCGGTGCAAGACCTGCGCGAAGGCGGCCAGCTCATCATGTTCCCCGAAGGCACGCGCACCACCGCCGCGCCGGTGAACCGCTTCCGCCCCGGCTTTGCCTTGATCGCCAAGCTGGCTGACGCACCCGTGCAGGCGGTGGTGATCGACACCGATTCGCCCTACCTGGGCAAGGGCTGGCCGCTGTGGCAATTGCCGCCGCTGCCGATTCGTTTTTCGGTGCGCCTGGGCCCGCGCTTCACGCCCAGCGCCGACCCGCACGGCCTCACCGGCGAGGTGCAAGCCTTTTTCACGCAGGCTTGCGCCGCGCCGCGCCATGGCTGAAGCGCCGCGCCATCGCCTGGTGCTGATCCCCAGCTACAACACCGGGCCCAAGGTGTACGAGACGGTGGCGCAGGCGCGCGCGCAGTGGAACCCGGTGTGGGTGGTGGTGGATGGCAGCACCGACGGCACGGCTGAGGGTCTCAAACAACTGGCTCAAGCGGACAGCGGCCTGCGCCTGTTCGTGCTGGCGCACAACCAGGGCAAGGGCGCGGCGGTGCTGCACGGGCTGGAGCAAGCGCAGCGCGAAGGTTTCAGCCATGCGCTGACGCTGGACGCCGACGGCCAGCACCCGGCCGATCTGATCCCCGCCTTCATGCAGGCCAGCGCCGCGCGGCCCGAGGCCATGATCCTGGGCAAGCCGGTGTTCGACGCCAGCGCGCCGCTGCTGCGCGTGCGCGGGCGGCGCATCTCCAATGGCTGGACGCAACTCGAAACCTTGTTTGCCGGCGTCGGCGATTCGCTCTACGGCTTTCGCGTCTACCCCGTGGCCGAGCTGGTGGCGGTGATGCACGGCCAGCGCTGGATGCGGCGTTTCGACTTCGACACCGAAGCCGCGGTGCGGCTGGCCTGGCGCGGCGTCAAGCCGATCAACCTGGACGCGCCGGTGAAGTACCTCAGCGCGGCCGAAGGCGGCGTGTCGCACTTCCGCTATGGCCGGGACAACGCCTTGCTCACCTGGATGCACACCCGCCTGGTGATCGAATTCGTGCTGCGCCTGCCCAGCCTGCTGTTCAGGCGCGCGCTGCGCCGGCCGCCGTTTCAGCCTTGAGCCGAATCAGGCGTAAAGCCCGCCATTGATGGCGATCACCTGGCCGGTGATGTAGGCCGCCTCATCGCTGGCCAAGAACGCGGCCAGCGCGGCCACTTCATCAGGCTTGCCGGCACGCTTGGCCGGCACCAGGCGGGCGATGGCGGCAGCGTCGAAAGCGGCGTTGGCCATGTCGGAGTCGATGATGCCCGGAGCGATGGCATTCACCGTCACGCCGCGGCTGGCCACTTCGAGCGACAGCGCGCGCGTGGCGCTGTGCAACGCGCCCTTGGCCGCGGCATAGTTCACCTGGCCCACGTTGCCGGCCTGCGCCGCCACCGAGGTGATGTTGATGATGCGGCCCCAGCGCGTGCGCAGCATGGGCAGCAGCAGCGGCTGGGTGACGCGGAAGAAGCCGTTGAGCGAGACGTCGATCACCCGGTGCCACTGCGCCGCGCGCATGCCGGGGAACACGGCGTCGTCATGCACGCCGGCGTTGTTGATGATGATCTGCACCGTGCCTTGGGTGAGCATCGCCGCGCAGGCCTGGGCGGTGGCGGCGTCGTCGCGCAAGTCGAACGTCAGGCATTGCGCCTGGCCACCTTGGGCGTGAATCTCGTCAGCCAGGGCCTGCACACCTTGTGGGCGCGAGTTGGCATGCAGCAACACGTGGGCGCCGGCCGCGGCCAGGCGCCGCGCCATGGCCGCACCCAGCGTGCCGCTGGCACCGGTGATGAGTGCGCGCTTGCCGTGCAGCGTCACTGGAGCACCTTCGTGCTGCGCACTCCGGTATTCGCCCTTCGGGCGGCCGGGCGGGCTCACGGCGCCGCCTCGCTGGCCCGCAGCCGGCCATTCAGCACCACGCCAAGCCGGCCTTCAGCCAAGGCCGCGCCGGCCTCGTTGCGCAGTTGAAATTCGTACACCGCCTGGTCGGCCGCGGCGGCGGTGCATTGCACATGCACGTGCAGCGCGCCGGCTTGATCATCGAGCCGCGCCACATGCAGCGCCACGCGCCGCGCGCTGGCCAGGAAGCCCGGCCGCGGCGGCGCATCCGGCCCGGCCAGCAGGGCGGCATGCAACGCCGTGGCCTGCGCGGCGTATTCGATGGCGCTGGCCGCCGGCAGGACACCCGCCGCGCCGTTCAGGCGCAAGGGGTGCCTCGGGTCAGCCTGGTTGATGGCGCGACCATGCAGGGTTTGTGGCGTCCAGGCCAACACGGCGTCGAGCAAGCACATGGCGCCGGCATGCGGCAGGCTCGCGGCGATGCCGGCATGGTCGAGCAGCGGCGCCGTGGTCATCAGGCAAGCTCAAGCTGCACGTGCAGGCTGAGGCCGTCTTGCAGATCGAGCGTGATTTCACTGGGCTGCGCGCCGGCCAGGCCATGCAACAAGGGCAGCGCCCGGGCCGCGGGCACCGCGCTGCGCAGCGACTCGAACGCCGCCGCGGCCATCACCGTGGCCGCACGCCGGGGCAACAACCGGGCGCTGAGCAAGGGCCCGGCGCCCTGGCCCGGCGGCACCAGCACCAGCGCGAAGGCGAATGTTTCTTCCACCGGCCGCAAGGCGTTCATCGGCGCCGGCATTGGTTGGTCACCCACCACCAGCAGCACGGGCTGGCCCGTGCTGGCGCACTGCACCAGGGCTTCGAGCAGGGCCACGGCGGCACTGGCGTCATGCGCGGCCAGGCTGGTCGAGGCGTGCTTCGAGCCGGTGGCAATGTGCCAGTAGCCGGCGGCCGCGTTGTGCACGGAATTGGTGAAGC
>JAYUHT010000122.1:0-6496 GCA_043766725.1 Burkholderiales bacterium
AGCCCTGCATGGCCTGCTCGATGCCGCGGTTCATGTTGCGGCGCTGGTGCACGTCGCAGATGTCGATGAACAGGGTGCAGATGTCTGTTTCAACCGTTAACGGCGGCGAAAACGCTTCAGCCAGCTTGCGCGCCTTGGGCGTGTGCGCAAAGGTGCCGTACTGCACGCCGGGCCGGGGTGTGAAAGCGCGCAGCAGCGCTTCAAAGCCGGCCATCTGCGGCACGTAGCGCGGGCTCACAAAGGCGCCCAGGGTGATGCGCTTCAGGCCGGTGCCGGACAGCGCCTCGATCAAGGCCACCTTGTCGGCCAGCGCAATGTTCACGCTTTCGATGCCGAAGCCTTCGCGGATGATTTCTTCGCTGAGCGTGACGCTGGGCCAGTTCATGGTCTTTTCCCTGAGTGAACGGTACCGTTAGCCGTGCCGATCACGCCGCGTTCTTCGAGCCCGGCCAGTTGCGCAGCGCTCAGTTTCAGCTCGCCTTGCAGCACCGAAAGTGTGGCTTCACCCAGGTCTTGCCCGGCCCAGCGAATCGTGCCGCCCCCCACGGCCAGGCGTGGCACCGGTGCCGTCATGCACACGTCACCACGGTCATGGTCGGGCACATCAACAAAGTTGCCGCGCGCTTGCACCTGCGGGTGGTTCATCAGGTCGGCAATGTTGTGGATCTTCACCGCCGGCACGTCGCTGTCCATCAAGGCTTGCACGGCTTCATCGGCGCTGCGTGGCGCCAGCCAGGTGTTGATCGCGCCATCAATCAGAGCCCGGTTGGCCACCCGGCTGGCGTTGTGCTGCAACTCGGGCAGTTGGCGCAAATCAGCGCGGCCAATGGCATCCATCAGCCGCGCAAAGACACGGTCGCCGGTGCCGCTGATGAACAGCCACTCGCCACTGCCGCTGCGGTACGCCCCGCCCGGCGCCACGTAGTCGGGCGTGTTGCCGTTGCGTTCGGTGATGCGGCCTTGGTGCCGGTAGCGCTGCGGCATGTCTTTCAGGAACGGGATCATGGATTCGTACAGCGCCAGATCCACTTCATTGCCGCCGTGCTCGTCATGGCGCTGCCGGCCCAGCAGGGCCAACAAGGCGCCGAAGGCGGCCCACAGGCCAGCCGTGAAATCACACACCGGCAGGCCGGCTTGCTGCGGCGGGCTGTCGGCCTCGCCGGTGACATGCACCAGGCCCGAAAAGGCCTGCGCGCTGCGATCGAACCCGGGCACGTTGCGCCAGGGCCCGTCCTGGCCGAAACCGCTGATGCGCACCACGATCAGGTCGGCGCGCTGCACCTTCAGCCACGCCGGCGTGATGCCCCAGCGCTCGAGCGTGCCGGGGCGAAAGTTCTCGATCAACACATCGGCCGTTTGCAGCAAGCGCCCCAGCAGCTCTCGGCCCTCGGGCACGCGCACATCGAGCGCCACCGATTGCTTGTTGCGCCCCATGTTGCGCCACCAGTAGCTGCTGCTGTCATCCGGGGGGGCCGCGCCCATGGTACGCATCGGGTCGCCCTCGCCGGGCAATTCGAGCTTGATGACATCGGCGCCAAAGTCGGCCAGCAGCGTGGCGGCGAAGGGGGCCGAGATGAAGGTGCCAATTTCAATCACGCGCACGCCTTGCAGCGCGGGGCGCGACAGGGCAGGGCCGGCAGGCGAGGCAGGTGCAGGCGTTGGCATGGGTTGTTAGCGGGTTATATTCTGTATCGTAGCGCAATATACTGAACAGTAGTGTGCTGTCGCGGCTGCGCGCAGCCGCGAACCCTAAGGCACGCTCGGCTTGCCCACCGCGCGCGCTTTCGGCGCGCCGCTGTAGCCGCGCAGTCGCGGCAAGTCCAGCACGGTGACGCTGCCGAAGTCCACGCGCAGCAGGCCGGCGTGTTCAAGCTCGTGCAGCGCCTCGTTGGCGCGTTGTCGCGACACGCCAGCCAGCAGGCCGATCTCTTCCTGGCTGAGCTGGATGCAGTGGTCCGAGCGCGGGTACAGGTCGGGGTTGAACAGGCTGGCCAGACAGCGTGCGATGCGCGCGTCCGGGCCGAGCAGGCGGTCGTATTCGACCAGCCCGATGAACAGGCTCAAACGTGCGTTCAGGTGTGACAGCAAGAAGCGGTTGAACGCCAGGCTGGTCGATACCAGGCGCTCGAAGGTGGCGCGCGGCACGCAGGCGATGCGGGTGGGGCGCACCGCCACGCCGTCGTAGCGCCAGCGGCCGGGTTTGAGCAACGAGCCTTCGCCGGCCCAGCCGCCGGCGGTGACGCCGGTAAAGGTGGAATGCTTGCCGTCGGGTTGCGAGACCGACATCTTGAGCAGCCCTTCGATCACGCCGACCCATTCATCGGCCGGCTCGCCGCAGACCATGGCGTGCCCGCCCACCGCCAGCCGGCGTTCATGCGCTTCGTGCACCGCGCGGTCCAGCTCATCGGGGTTCAGCGTGGCGGCCCAGAGGCTGCGGCGCAGCATGGTTTCCAGAGTCGTCATGGCCTGTTCTCCTACAGCAACGCGAGCCAGCGGCCGCCAGGTTTGCTGCCTTGGCGACCACCGAGTTGTCGTTGCAACGACAACTTGCCGCACTCGATTTCAACACCATTGCCCGGTCGCCACATCAGGAAGCTGCCATGAACGACCCGAGACCGATCCCATTCGATCCGCCGCTTGTGCAGCCACCCAGCGGCCGCGCCATCAGCCGGCGCAGCGTGTTGACTTATGGCGCCACGGCGCCGATGGTGAGCACGGCGTTGGGGCTGGCCGCGACGCCTTCAACCGCGGTTGCCGCGCCGCTGCCGTTGACCCCACCCGATTCCGTGGACAACTATGACGTGGCTGACTCCATCGTGCAGGCCAGCGCGCCGACGATGCCGCTGGTCAAGCTCGCGCTCGGTGCAGACGGCACCTACACCTTCGAGATGCCGCGCCTGGAGCAGGGCACCGGCATCGCCACCGCGCTGGCGATGATGATTGCCGAAGAGGCGCAAGTGCCGCTGAGCAAGGTGGTGGTCAAGTCGGCTGACGCGCAGCCGGATCTGGTGGCCAACCAGATCACCGGCGGCTCGTCATCAGTGCGCTCGTTCGAGCCCTTCATCAAGCCGCTGGTGGCTGCGGCGCGCGTCAAGGCCGGCCTGCTGCCCGGCACCGGCGCGCCAAGCGACCCCGCGCAATACCAGGTGATCGGCAAGCGCGTGGCCAAGCTCGATGCGCTGGACATCGTGACCGGCAAGAAGAAGTTCACGATGGATGTGGGCGTGCCCGGCGCCTTGCCCACCATGATGCGCATGCCGTCGCAAATTCGCGGCAAGGTGCTGCGCGTGAACAACCGCGCCGCGGTGCTGGCCATGCCCGGTGTGGTGGCGGTTGAGATCATTCCCGAAGGCGGCACCGTGGTGCCGTTCCCGCCCGGTGTGGCGGTGATGGCCGAAACCTTCGGCCAGGCCTGGGACGCGTGCCGCGCGCTTGACATCACCTGGGCAGATGGCGCCAACAAGGGGCTGTCTGACGCCTCGATCCAGGCCCAGCTCAGGGCCGCGCTGCCGCCGCAGTTGCCGGCGCCGTCGGGCACGATTGCGGTCGATGCCGAATTCGAGTTTCCGGCCGCGTCGCACTGCCCGCTGGAAGTGGAATGCGCCATCGTTGATGCCAAGCCGAACCGCTGCGAAATCTGGGCCGGCATGCAATGCCCCATCGTCACGCTGCAAGCTATTGCGGCCGACCTCGGTCTGCCCGAAAGCGCGGTCACGGCGCATTGCATTCCCAGCGGCGGCGCCTTCGGCCGGCGCCTGTTCTGGGACCCGGTGCAAGTGGCGGCGCAGGTTTCCAGACTCACCGGGCGCATCTGCAAGCTGATGTACCACCGCAGTGACGACGTGCGCCACACGCGCAGCCGCCCGCCGCAGTTCCACAGGGTGCGCGCCGCGCTGCTGCCGCCCACGCTGTTGACGCCGGGCAATGTGCTGAGCTACCAGCAGTCGATCGGCATCGTGCGGCTCGATGCGCGCCACGGCTACGGCGAGAAGGTCACCGCGCTGGGCGGCTCGCTGCCGCCGATGGTGCAGCAGACGGTGGGCAACCTGGGCTATGAGGAATTCTTCTTCAAGACCATGGTGTCCTTGCCCTACAACTTCGGCGTCAGCAACAAGCTGCTGGTGCCGGTGGCGCTGGACCTGCCCACCGTGTCGTACCGCTCGGTGCACATCATGCCGGCGCGCACGGTGGAAGAAATCGTGGTGGACGAAATCGCCAAGCGGCTGAACAAGGACCCGGTGGCCTTCCGGCTTGAGTTCCTGCGCTTGCCGCGGGCCAAGGCCGTGCTGCAACGCGTGGCCGGCGCGGCGCAATGGGGCAAGGCGATGCCGGCCGGCTTTGCGCAGGGCGTGGGCGTGCACATGGAGTCGCGCGCCTTCACGGCCTGCATCGTCGAACTCGACGGCCGCGACCCGCTCAACTCAAAGGTTACACGGGCCACGATCGTGATCGACGTGGGCAAACCGATCAGCCCTTCCGGCATCGAGCAGCAGGTGCACGGCGGCCTGGCCGAAGCCATCTCGCTGATCCTCAACGCCGGGCTGACGATCAAGGACGGCTTGATCCAGGAGGGCAGCTACAACCAGTACCGCTTCGCCAAGATGAAGGACTTCCCGAAGCAGGTGGAAGTCATCATCATGCCCAACGTCGGCGACCCGATTGCCGGCATGGGCGAAGTGGGCATGTCCGCACCTTCGGCGGCAATCGCCAACGCCTACGCGCGCGCCACCGGGCGCCAGCCGCGCAAGTTCCCGCTCAACGCGCAGCCGGCGTTCACGCCCACGCCCGCCGGCCAGTTGCCCGCACCCGTTTTCGTTTGAAGGAGCACCACATGCCCAGCTACAACCTGAACGTGAACAACCAGGCCGTTGCCGTGGATGCGCCGGCCGACATGGCGCTGCTGTGGGTGCTGCGCGACAAGCTCGGCATCACCGGGCCGAAGTACGGCTGCGGCGTGAACGTGTGCAAGGCCTGCACTTGCTTGGTCAACGGCAAGGCCGTGACCACCTGTGCCACGAAGGTGTCGCAGATGCAGGGCAAGAAGATCACCACCATCGAAGGCCTGGCTTCCGGGCCGAATGGCAGCACGCTGCACCCGGTGCAACAGGCCTGGTTGAGCCTCGATGTGCCGCAGTGCGGCTTCTGCCAGCCGGGCCAGATCATGGCCGCGGTCGATCTGCTCAACCGCACGCGTGCACCCAGCGATGCCGACATCGACGCGATTGAAAACATGTGCCGTTGCGGCACATACGGCCGCATTCGCCAGGCCATCAAGGCTGCAGGGGCCTTGATGCCGTAGCCGCGGCCGCCGCGGCCCTGGCGTCGCGCGGCGCCGATAGAGGCACGGCGCGACAATGCGCGCCGCGTGAACACCGCCCTCGGCCTGCCTCTTGGTGATGCCCAACTGCTGCAATGGCTGCTGGTGGGCGTGGTGGCGTTTGCCGCGTCAATCCTGGGCGGGCTGGCCGGTTATGGCACGGGGCTGGTGTTGCCGGTGGTGCTGGCGCCGGTGGTGGGGGTGGCCAATGTGGTGCCGGTGATGGCGCTGGCGATGATCCTCAACAACGGCAGCCGGGTGCTCGCCTTCAGGCGCGACATCGAGTGGCCGCATGTGCGCCGCGTGCTGCAGTTCGGTCTGCCGGCCTGCATGGCCGGGGCCTGGGGCTACACCTTGCTCGAAGCGCGCGGCGTGGCGCTGTTGATCGGCCTGTTCTTGCTCGCCAGCATCCCGCTGCGCCGCGCCTTGCAGCGCGCCAAAGTGAGGCTCGGCGCACGTGGCGAAATTGGCGCCGGTGCAGCCTTCGGTTTCATCAATGGCGGCATGACGGGTGCCGGCGTGATTTTGATTTCAATGCTCATGGCCGGCGGCGTGCAAGGCGCCGCGCTGATCGCCACCGACGCCACCATCTCGGCCATCATGGGCTTGTTCAAGGTGGCCATCTTCGGCAGCCTGGCGCGGCTTGATGCCTCGTTGGCGGTGGCCGGCATCTTGATCGGCCTGTGCACCATGCCGGGCGCCTTCGTCGCGCGCCGGCTGCTGAACCTGATACCGCCGCGCCTGCACACCGCGGCGATGGAAACGGTGGTGGTGCTCGGCGGTGTTGGGTTCTTGTGGCGGGCGTGGGCGTGAGAGTGACATCGGAACCGTCGCTCCAAGCGCTACGCCGTGCGGGCACGCAGGCCTGCGTCCTGGCCACGTGGCCATTCGTCAGGTGGGGTTGCCTGCGCCCCAAACGCTCAACTGCCGTTGAGCGCTTCAACGGTCAACGCTCGGCGCTGAGCCGCGCCACCAGCATGGCGCGCACCGCGCCCAGGCTGGTGCCCAGGGCCTCCCGGTATTGCTGTGGGTCGGCCACGGCTTCGTGTTCTTTCACGCTTTGGCTGCCGCCTTTGCCGATGGCCATGGACAGCACGGCCAGGCCGACATTGGCCGCCATCGACGAGACATCGCGCACTTCCTTGATGGCCTCGCCGGGCAAGACCAGCGGGCGGCTGA
>JAYUHT010000123.1:0-6464 GCA_043766725.1 Burkholderiales bacterium
CTCCTACTCGGCCTCATGGCTGGCTCACGCCAAACGTTATGTGGATGCCGTGGTGCCTGGCCTGGGCCTGAGCCGCCAAAGCCTGGTGATGGAGGTGGCGTCGAACGATGGCTACTTGTTGCAGTACATGCTGCAAGCCGGTGTGCCCAGTATTGGGGTGGAGCCCACCGAAAGTACGGCAGCCGAGGCCCGGCAGCGCGGCATTGAGACCATCGGTGAATTCTTTGGCCGCGGCTTCGCGCAGCACTTTGTGCGCCAGCGCCGCATGGTCGACTTGCTGGTGGCCAACAACGTGTTGGCCCATGTGCCTGATATCAATGACTTCATGGCCGGCATTGCCGAGGTGTTGGCGCCCACGGGCGCGGCCAGCATTGAATTCCCGCACCTGCTGCAACTGGTGCGTCACGGCCAGTTCGACACCATCTACCACGAGCACTTTTCTTATCTGAGCCTGCACACCGTGCAGCGCATGGCCCGCGCCAGCGAATTGGTGGTGTGGGATGTGGAAGAACTACCCACCCATGGCGGCTCGCTACGGGTGTGGTTGCAGCACGCCAGCCACCCGCGTGCAGTGACTGATCGAGTGGCATCGTTGCTGGTTGTTGAACGCGAAGCCGGCATGTTGCAGATGGGTTTCTATGAAGGCTTCCAGCGCCGCTGCGAGGCCATCAAGGATGCGCTCCTGTCGTTCCTCATCGAGCAAAAGCACGCCGGGCGCAGCGTGGCAGCGTATGGCGCAGCGGCCAAGGGCAACACCTTGCTCAACTATGCCGGCGTGCGGCCCGACTTGCTGCCGTATGTGGCCGATGCGTCGCCGCACAAACAGGGTCGGTACTTGCCGGGTTCGCGCATACCGGTGTTGAGCCCCGAGCATCTGCTTGCGCAGCGGCCGAACTTCATCCTGATCCTGCCTTGGAACCTGCGTGAAGAAGTCACCACGCAGCTTGCACCGGCGCGTGAATGGGGCGCCCAGTTCGTGACGGCGGTGCCGCGGTTGCGGGTTTGGTAGTGCCTGCTTGCGGCCGCAAGTGGGGCTCGGACAATGGCGCATGTAAACGCGCAAAATATCTGGCAAGTTATCAAATTTATACAGGTAATTAACGCCACATACAATCTCGCAAATCAAGGCGCAACTTTGCGCGCAGAAATTGAGCGATTGTGGCCACCCGATCCATCACCCAATACGATTCCCCGCACCAGTTTGAACCCCTGTTGCCCGACGCGGCCAAGATGGCGCCATTGCTGGAGCGCGCCAGTGACATGACCCGTGCCGCCACGGCGTTGGGCTCGGCCGCGGCGGCATCGGCGCAGCTTGAATTGCGCGGCTTGTTGCGCGCCATGAATTCGTACTACACCAACCGCATCGAGGGCGAACACACCCGCCCTAGCGACATTGAGCGCGCGTTGCAGGCAGATTTTTCTTCCAATGCCGATCTGGCGCGCAAGCAGCGCCTGGCTCTGGCGCACATTCGCACCGAGCAGGCCTGTGAAAGTGAATTGAACGCCCGCCTGGCTGCCGGCGAAGCGGTGGTGCCCTGGCTGTATTCGGGCGACGCTTTGCTGTGGCTGCACAAGCAGTTGTTTGCCGGCCTGGACACGCAAGACCTGGCGTTGAGCGACGGCACGCGCATGGTGCCCGGCCGCTTGCGCCGCCGCCAGGTGGCGATGGGCCAGCATGAAGCGCCCACCGCGGCGTCATTGCCGCAGTTCCTGGCCCGCTGGGGCCAGGTGTATGGCGCGGCGCGGCGTGGTGAAGAGTCGGTGGTGGCCATGGCTGCTTCGCACCACCGCTTGGCCTGGATGCACCCGTTTCTTGATGGCAACGGCCGCGTGGCGCGCTTGCACACCCATTTGCTGCTGCACGCCATGGGTTTGACCAACGGCCTGTGGTCGCCGTTGCGCGGCTATGCGCGCAGCGAGGCGCGCTACAAGGCGTTGCTGCAAGCAGCTGACGAACACCGCCGTGGCGATCTTGATGGGCGCGGCAACTTGAGCCAGGCAGCGTTGGTGGATTGGGTGCAATACACCTTGGACACTTGCATTGACCAGATTCAATTCATGGCTCAACTGCTCGATGTGCGTGCCATGCGTGATCGCATTGCTGCCGCGTTGGCTTTCGAGGCTTCGGCCACCAAGACTGGTGTGCGGCAAGAAGCCTTGGCACCCTTGCACTATCTTTTTGCCACCCAGGGCGAACTGAGCCGCGCCGAGTTCAAGACCATGTGCGGCTTGGGTGAGCGCACCTCCACCGAGGCGTTGTCAGCCTTGCTGCGAGAAGGCTTTTTGGCCAGCGATACGCCTTACGGCAAGCTGCGGTTTGCTGTGCCACGCCATGCATTGCGCTTTTACTTTCCGGCACTGTGGCCCGAGGCCGAGCAAGACCAGGTGTTGTTGCAGGCTGAGCGTGCAAGGGGAGTTGTTAACGTTTCACGTCGGGCAAGGTAGTTGCGCGGGCCTTTGAGGGGCGGCAAGTGCGAGGGCGCTCGGGGTGGGTGGGGGCTGAAGCCGCGGCCAGCCCTGCGGGCCGGCTGCCCTCAGTCACGCGCGCTTCGGGGCGCGCCGCTTAACTCGCTGCACTCACTGCGTTCGTTACGCTCAAACAGGCGCGGCGAGCATGTTGACGAAGCGCGCGAGTACGCGCGCCGCCCCGAACCACCCGCGCCTTCGGCGCTGGCTTCTTTATGCCCCCACCCACCCCGAGCGCCCTCGCCCTTGCGGCACCAACAGTGCCGGGGGACGTGGCGCAGCCGAGACCAGAGATCTCTTAAACCACACGCTTCAAAAACCCATCTGGCGCCACCGTGACCATCAACTTGTGCGGCCAGAGCGCATCAACTTCGAAGCCGGGGTTGCCAGCCAGCCACTTGTGCACCGCCGTCTTCGGGTTGTTGCCCACGTCCCAGGGCCGATCCGCAAAAAAGCCCTTGGGCATGTCTTCAACAAAGGTGTCGTAGACCACGCAGTAGCTGCCCAGGCTGACCAGCGGCCCATAGGCCTGCAGTTCGGCCAGCACATGGCTCTCGGTGTGCATGGAGTCGAGCAGCACCAGCACGCGCTTGTAGCCTTGGGCTGCGGCATGCACTTGGGCCACCGTGTCGGCGGCGATGGCCGAGCCTTGAATCATCTGGATGTAGTGATGCAACGGGTGCGACTCGATGGCCTGGCGGTTGTGCGCGCGGATGTCGATGTCCACCCCGATCACCCGGCGCCGCGGCGCACGCGGGTCGAGCACCGTGCCTTGCTGCGCGGCATCACACAGGTCCAGCAAGGCCAGCAGGCTGGCACTGAGCACCAGCGAGCCGCCATGGGCAATGCCGGTTTCAATGATCAGGTCGGGCCGCACTTGCCACACCAGCTCTTGCAGGGCGACCATGTCTTGCGGGTACTGAATGATCGGCCGGCCCAGCCAGTCGAAGTTGTAGACGTACTGCTTGGCCATCGACGCCGCCAGCCAAGCTTGCGACAAGGCCTGGAAGCCATCGTCATGCGCGTACTGCGCCAGTCGCTGGGCGCGTTCGTGATGAAACTGTTCAACCGGGTGGCTTTGCATGGGGGCTCTGTCTTTCAGGCGCGGCAAGCTTGTTCAAGGGCCAGCAGCTCGGGCAGTTGGCTAAGCAACTGCCTGGGCTGCCAGTTGAATTCGCGCTGCATGCGGGCAATCGAAACCGGCGCCGGGCTGGGCAGGCGCTGCGTGCGGCTGGCGGCCAGCCTGGTGCCGCAAAGTTCACCCAAGCGCTCGAACAATGTGGTGTTGCTGAGGTTGACGCCGCTGGCTACGTTGTAGGCGGCCTGGGTGCCGTGGCTGGCGATGTGCACCAGCGCCGTCATCACGTCGCTGATGTGCACATAGTCGCGCACCGCGTGGCTGCAGCAGTCAATGCTCAGCGCGCCGCGCTGGGCCTGCACGCGGCGCAGCAGATCACCCAGGAACCCGGGCGAATCATCCACGCCGGCGTAAACGCAGCTCAGCCGTGCCACGCGCGCGCGCCCGCCGCTGGCATGGCGGCACAACGCCTCGCCCAAGGCCTTGGACAGGTCGTACACATGGCGCGGCTGGGCTGGGTTGAGCGCCAGGTGGCTGTCTTCGTCGGCCGGATAGCCGGGCAGGGTGTCGTACAGCCGCGTTGACGACAGGTACACCAGGCTGTCGAAGCGGCCGTGCTCAAGCAGCTCGTTCAGCAAGCTGACATGGGCGTTCACCGTGGGGTGCGGGTGCTGCGCGAAGTCGCCAGTGAGGCCGGCGCAATAGAACACCGTGCCCAGCTCGCGCCGGGTGAAATTTGGCGCGTGGCGCGGGCTGGCCCAGCATTCCCAGCCCTGTTGCTTCAAGTGGGCCAGCAGGTGCCGGCCGATGAAGCCGTCTGCACCCACCACGGTGGCTTGTTTGTTCATGCGCGTTCTCCAATCTTCACCAAAGGCCGGCCGGCATGCACCTCGTGTGCACCGACTTCACCGCGCACCACCGAGCCCGCGCCGATGACGCAGCCGCGGCGCAGCACGGCGCCGTCGAGCAGCACGCAGTTGGCGCCGATCCAGCAGTCGTCTTCAATCACGATGCCACCGCGGCTGGGCATGAAGCCCTGTTCGCGGATCAAGCGCGCCTTGTCTTTAACCGCGTGGTTCACCGGCGCCAGCGTGGTGTTGGCGGCAATGGCCACGTGGTTGCCGATGCGAATGCCGTTGCCGCTGTACAGCACGCAGCCCGAATTGATGGCCACGTGTTCGCCGATCAGCACATCGCCGTTGCCGCCGGCAGGCTTGATTTTCACGAAGCTGTCGAGCATGGAATGCGCACCCACGCTGATGCGCGTGCCGCGCACCGAGTCTTCGATGTCGCACAGCGGCGAGACGCGGGCCGTGGCGTGAATCTCGATCATGTGCGGGCTCAGGCTCAGGCCGGCACCAGGCCGAAGCGTTCGCACAGGTCGCGCTCGCGCACGATCTGCAGGTTGCGCGCATGGCGTTCCTGCAAGCTGGGCTCAAAGTCGTTGATGCGGTCGCTCACGAACAGCAGCGCGTCCTTCAGGCTGGCGCGCGGCGCATCGTTCACAAACTCCACCGGCCGCTCGGCGTGGCGCTTCAGGTAGGCCTTGGCATGCGGGTCGAACGGCCCCACGCACACCAGCCGCTGCATGCCGCGGTTAAGGGTGATGTCTTTGAGCAAGAAGTGCAGGGTGGCTTGCGACGCCAATGTTTCCATCGGCACGGGCAGCAGGTTTTCGTAGCCCATGCCCTTCAGGCGCATGGCCAGGGTGTGGGTGTCCACGGGGTCACGGTTTTGAATGTGACGCAGGCGCACGGCCACCGAGATGCGCACCGCAATCAGGTGCTGAATGCGCAGGTGAAAGCCGGCGCGCTCTTCGGCGCCGATGCTGTTGCCGGCCTTGGCCAGCATGTATTCAAGCCCGCCGCGGTAGCGGTCCCACGCCACCTCGACTTCGCCGCTGCCCACCTGCGTGCGGTCTTCGTCGGCAAAGTAGCGCGTCATCGACACGTAGAAGGGCTGCTTGCTGATGCGCACGCTGCCCTGGCTGAGGTAGTCGGCCGCTTGGCTGAAGGCATAGAAGGCGATGTCGTTAACCCTTGGCATCAGCCGCTGCATGACCTCGGTGCGGGCGATGTAGATCTCGGGGAAGATGTGGTGGCGCAGGATGTGGCTGAGGAACTCGCCGTGCTGGCCGCGTGCAATGTGCAGGTCGTGCGGCACGCTGTAGAACTGGCCCTGCTCCTTTTGGTCCACCAGGTCATAGAGCTGCCAGGGCGCGTAGGTGATGGCGATGCCCGGGTTGGCTTGCATCGCGGCCACGGCAGCGGCCAGCGGCTCGCCGAGCACGCAATCGTCGTCGGCCAGGTACATCATGTAGCGGCCCTGCGCCTGGGTCATGGCATGCACCACGTTGGGGTAGCAGCCGATCGTTTCGGGGTGGCGCATGGCACGGATCGGCAGTGCGCCCAGGTGCTTGGCCACCACTGCCGGTGTGTCGTCGCTGCTGCCGTTGTCGGAAATCACCACTTCATAGGTGAACGGGAAGCCAGCCATCTGCTGCGCCAGCGCGCCCAGCAGCGAGTCGAGGTAGCGCGCGCGGTTGTAGGTGGGGATGCACAAGCTGAGGATCGGGCCTGTAGCAGGAGTCAATGAAGGGCTGGACATGGCGCGCCTTGGTGTCGGGTGGAATGCGCAGTTTTGCGCAGCCGCGTGGCCACCAAGGCTGGATGAAAGCGTGAATGGCGCCGCACTTCGCAGGGAGCGATGTAGGAAGAAAGATGACACGCGACATGGAATGAAAGGGACTCAAGCCACGGAAATGGGCTGATCCCCGGGCCCAGTTACAGGTCCTAGAGTTCACTCCACGCCATCAGGTACCCCCCTCACCCCACCCGCCCCACCCCGGAGACAAGCACATGACACCCGAACAAATCCTGGCCGAGATTCGTGAAGCCAACCTGTCCTACTTGATGCTGGC
>JAYUHT010000124.1:0-2407 GCA_043766725.1 Burkholderiales bacterium
GCGTATTGCGCAACACCTATTGGCTGCTGGCGCTGTCAATGGTGCCAACCATTCTGGGCGCCTGGATCGGCGTGGCCACGGGTCTGGCGCAAGCCATGACCCCGGGCATCGCGATGATCGTTTTCTTTGCCGGCGCCTTCGGTTTGATGTTTGCCATAGAAAAGACCAAGAACACGGCCGCCGGCGTGCCCGTGCTGCTGGCCTTCACCTTCTTCATGGGCCTGATGCTGTCGCGCCTGATCGGCTCGGTGCTGGGCCTGGCCAACGGCGCTAACCTGATCATGATGGCCTTTGCCGGCACGGGCGTGATCTTTCTGGGCATGGCTTCGCTTTCGAGCGTGATCAAGCGCGACCTGTCGGCGATGGGCAAGTGGCTGTTCATCGGCGCGGTCATGCTGATGATTGCCGGCATTGCCAACTTCTTCCTGAAGAGCAGCGCACTCATGATCACCTTGATGGTGCTGGCCATCGGCATCTTCTCGGCCTTCATCATCTATGACTTGAAGCGAGTGCAAGACGGCGAAGAAACCAACTACATCACCGCCACGCTGGGCGTGTACTTGAGCATCTACAACGTCTTCCAAAGCTTGCTGGCCCTGTTGGGCATCTTTGGCGGCGATCGCGATTGACGCACTTCTGCTCGTGACAACGGGGCCTGCGGGCCCCGTTTTTCTGCGCCAACGAACAAGGTGATCAAGCGCTGACGGGCCGGTCGAAGACCGCCATGCTCTCCACATGCGCGGTGTGCGCAAACATGTTCACCACGCCGGCCAGGCTGCATGTGTAGCCGCCTTGGTGCACCAACAGCCCGGCATCGCGTGCCAAGGTGGCCGGGTTGCAACTGACGTAGACGATGCGCTGCGGCGCACGCCAACCTGGCCGTGGCGCTTGCTCAAGTTCCGCTACCGCTTTGGCCAATGCAAAAGCGCCTTCGCGGGGCGGGTCGACCAGCCACTTGGTGGCGCTGGGCATCGCGACCAAGTCATCGGCCGTGATCTCAAACAGGTTGCGCGCTTCGAAGGAAGCGCGGTTGGACAGACCATTTAGCGCCGCGTTGGCCTTCGCCCGCTCAACCAAGACTGCGCTGCCCTCGATGCCCAGCACGCTTTGCGCCTGGCGTGCAATGGGCAAGGTGAAGTTGCCCAGGCCACAGAACCAGTCCACGACCTGGTCTTGCGGCGCAACTGCCAGCAGGCGAACGGCCCGCGTCACCAGCACCCGGTTGATGGCCGCATTGACCTGCGTGAAATCGGTCGGCTTGAACGGCATGTGGATGTCGAACTCGGGCAGCGCATACGCCAATTGCGGGCCACCCTCGTCGAGCAAGGTCACCGTCTCCGGCCCCTTGGGCTGCAGCCACCATTGCACCTCATGGGCGAGCGCAAAATCACGCAGGCGGTGGCGGTCTGCTTGCGTCACGGGCTCAAGATGGCGCAGCACCAGGGCCACCACATCGTCGCCACAAGCCAGTTCGATTTGCGGCAAGCGGTCGCGCTGATCCATGCTGGCAATCAACTCGCGCAGCGGCAGCAGCAGGGCACTGACGGGCTCGGGCAAAACGGCACAAGACTGCATGTCTGCCACATAGCGCGACTTGCGTTCGTGAAAGCCCACCAGCACCACGCCCTTCTTGATGACGTAGCGCACCGACAAGCGCGCGCGTTGTCGGTAGCCCCAGGCTGGCCCTTCGATGGGCCGCAACAGACGCTGCGGCTTCACCTTGGCCAGGTGCCAGAGGTTGTCTTCCAGCACACGCTGCTTGGCGGCAACCTGCGCTGCGGGGTGCAGGTGCTGCATCTTGCAACCACCACAGGCGCCGGCATGCAGGCCGAAGTGCGGGCACGGCGGGCGCACGCGCTGGGCGCTTTCGCGGCCCAAGGCTGACATTTGCCCTTGCTCCCACTGGTTCTTCTTGCGGTGCACGCTCACCTGCACACGCTCGCCCACGAGCGCTCCTTCGATGAACACCACCTTGCCATCTGCACGGTGCGCCACGCCCTGGCCTTCCAGGTCGAGCGACTCAACATCCAGCCAGGCGCTTGTTTGTTCGGTCATGGTGTGAAAAAGGCCGCCCACGGGCGGCCTGTGCGTGCGAGCAATGTGGGCCTCAATTGCGGCTGCGGTCAACCAGCTTGTTGGCCTTGATCCACGGCATCATGGCGCGTAGTTTTTCGCCCACCACTTCAATGCTGTGCTCGGCCATCAGGCGGCGGCGCGACAGCAAGGTGGGTGCGCCGGCGCGGTTCTCCAAGATGAAGTTCTTGGCATATTCGCCGCTCTGAATGTCTTGCAAGACCTTGCGCATCGTCGCCTTGGTTTCGTCGTTCACGATGCGCGGGCCGGTGACGTATTCACCGTACTCGGCATTGTTCGAGATCGAATAGTTCATGTTGGCAATGCCGCCTTC
>JAYUHT010000125.1:0-6458 GCA_043766725.1 Burkholderiales bacterium
CAGCCTGCGCAACCCCGCCGGCTGGAACCATGTGTTTGGCCTGCGGCCCAGCCAGGGCCGCGTGCCGGCGTACCCCAAGCCCGAGCTGTGGGTGAGCCAACTTGGCACTGACGGCCCGATGGCGCGCAACGTGCGCGACCTGGCGCGGCTGCTGGAAATCCAGGCCGGCCACGACCCGCGCGCGCCGCTGTCGCTGGAAGTGGCGGCCGGCGGCTTCATGCCCGGCGCGAATGAAAACCTGTCCGGTGTGCGCGTGGCCTGGCTGGGTGACCTGGGCGGGCACCTGGCATTGGAAGACGGCGTGGCCGCGGTGTGCGAGCAGGCCTTGCACGTGATGGCCGGTGGCGGCGCGCACATCGAGCCCACGGCGCTGGGCTTTGATGCGCAAGTGCTGTGGCAAGCCTGGCTGGTGTGGCGCCGCGCCATGGTGGCGCCGACCGTGGCCGCGGTGTTGCAACGCCCCGGCGCGCGCGCCGCCGTCAAGCCCGAAGCCTTGTGGGAACACGACCAGGCGCAGAGCCTGCCCTTCAACGAATTCATGCACGCCGCGCGCGTGCGCAGCGACTTCCATCAACACCTGCTCGGGCTGTTCGAGCGCTTTGATGTGCTGGCCCTACCGGTGGCCCAGGTGTGGCCGTTTGATGTGACGCTGGATTGGCCCAAGGCCATCGGCACGCGCAACATGGACACCTACCACCGCTGGATGGAGTGCACCGCCTATGCCACCCTGGCAGGCCTGCCCGCCATCAGCGTGCCGGCCGGGTTCAATGCCAGCGGCACCCTGCCCATGGGGCTGCAACTCATTGGCAAGCCGCGCGGCGATGCGGCCTTGCTGCGCCTGGCTGCCGCTTACGAGACCTTGATTCCAGCACTGCTGGCGCGGCGGCCGCCGCAACCGGATGTTTGATGCACTCACCGACAGGCCACCATGATCGACACCCCGCACCTCACCACCACACCCGCGCAGCTCACGGCCTACATCCCGCTGCGCGTGCCCGCGGCGCAGATCATGCAGTTCATGGGCCCGGGCATCAGCGAGCTGATGGCCACCGTGGCCGCGCAAGGCGTGGCCGTTGCCGGGCCCTGGTTCAGCCACCACCTGCAAAGGCCTGGCGAGTTCTTTGATTTCCAGATCAGCGTGCCGGTGACATCAAACGTTAAACCGCAAGGGCGCGTGCTGCCCGGCGTGCTGCCGGCAGCGCGCGTGGCACGCACGGTTTACCGCGGCGGCTATGAAGGCCTGGGCGCAGGCTGGGGCGAGTTCATGGCCTGGATCTCCGCCAACGGCCACCGGCGCGCACCCAACCTGTGGGAATGCTATGTGCGCGGGCCTGAATCGGGGCCTGATGCCAGCCGCTACGAAACCGAACTCAATCAGCCTTTGCTGGGCTGACGTGGGCAGAACAGGGCGATGAACGCGTTGGCAGGCTCGGGCATGTGCCAGCGCCTGGCCGCCATCCTGGCGGCCGACGCCGCAGGCTATTCGCGGCTGATGGCCGGCGATGACCGCGCCACCGTCGCAGCGCTGGACACCGCGCGCGCCGTGTTCCGCACGCAGATCGAGGCGCAGCGGGGCCGCGTCATCGACATGGCGGGCGACTCGGTGCTGGCCGTGTTCGACACCGCCGGTGGCGCCGTCAGTGCCGCCCTCGAGGTGCAGCGCCAAATCGAAGCGCTCGCCGCCAGCCAGCCGGCCGAACGGCGCATGCGCTTTCGCATCGGTGTGCACCTGGGCGACGTGATCGAAAAGCCTGACGGCACAGTCTATGGCGACGGTGTGAACATCGCCGCGCGGCTGCAGGGCTTGGCCGAGCCGGGTGGCATCACCGTGTCGGAGTCGATCCGCAGTGCCGTCAAGGGCAAGGTGGCCGCGAGCTTCGGGGATCAGGGTCTGCAGCAGGTGAAAAACATCGCCGACCCGGTGCACACCTATCGCCTGGTTGGAGCCGGCAACGAGGGTCCATCGGACGGGCACGACAGGCCTGCCGCCATGCGGTCGTCGCGCCTCATCCGCCATTGGCTTGGCATCACCGCAGTGGTCGTGGCCGCCGCACTCGGCACGGCGGCGTGGCTGCTGCGGGGCGCCACCCTGGGTGCGGGCGTGGTGCCGATCACGATGTCGGTGGCTGTCGGCGCGATCACCGCGCCGGCCGGCGATGCCGCCGCTGCGCAGATGGCGCAAGACCTGGGGCAAAGCCTGGCCACGGGCTTGAGCGCCTATGCCCGCCACGTTCGTGTCGTGGCGGTCAGCCGTGACGCGCAGGCCACCGTGCCGTTTCGCCAAGCGGCCCGCCTGGCCGGCGCCCGCTATGTGGTCGAAGGCGATTTGCAGGCGGCCGCGCCGCAACGCGCGCTGGGCCTGCGCCTGATCGCCAGCAACGGCGGCGCGCAGGTCTGGGCGGGCAAGGCCGATCTGCCCGATGCGCTCGCCACCCCAGCCGCCCAGGCCGCCGTGCGCAAGGTGATTGACCGGGTGGCCTACGCAGTGGGCGATGCCGAGGTCAAGCGCGTGCTGCCCAAGCCGGTGGGCCAGCTCGATGCCATGGAGAAAGTGGTGCGCGCCTATGGCGTGTTGTCGCAAGGCCGCTCGGTGCAGCTTGCCGACGAAGGGCGCAAGCTGCTCGAAGAGGCGCAGCGCCTGGAGCCCACTCTGCTGCCTGTTTTCTGGATGATGGAGTGGCCGCTGGGTATGCGCTTCGAGCTTGACCCCCAAGCCGATCGCAACACGTTCATCAACGAGATGGACAAGTTTTCGATGCAAGCGGCCACGCTCGACCCGGACAACTGGATGGCCTGGGCCGGCCGCAGCACGGCCCTGCTTCTGCTGGGGCGCTGGAATGCCGCGCTCGAGGCCAGCGACCGGGCGATCCGGATGGACCCTTACTCCGCGCGCCCGGTCAACGCACGCGCCGAATTGCTCAGCCGCATGGGCCGGCCCGCTGAAGCCTTGCCGCTAACAGAGAAGGCAGCCGCACTGAATGGCACGCCGAGCAGTGGAACCTTGGTCGTGGCGTGCGAAGCGCATTTGTTGCTCGGTGCCTACGACAAGGCCATCGCACTGTGCGAACGCGCCAGCGGCCTCAACCCGGATGACCATGCCACGCTGGCGCTGCTGGCTGCGGCTCAAGCCAACCGCGGCGACATCAAGCAAGCGCAACTGACATTGCAGGCCATGCTCAAGATCGCGCCGGGCCGCACCATTGCACAGTTACATGCCAAGCGTGAGTCAGAGCATCCTGAATACCTGAAGCTGCTGCACGACCATGTCTACGCCGGCTTGCGCAAGGCGGGCCTGGCTGAGCATTGAACTATCGCGGCAATGGTTGCGTCGCCTGAACAAGCGCCTGGTCGACGAAATCCGCTGGCACCTTGGTGCGCGGCACCTTCATCGGGAACCAGCGCCGCACATCCTGCTCCAGCCCGATGCCGTGCATGTAGTTGTAGACGGCCTTTTTCAACCCCACGCCCAGCGCATCGTGATCCACACCCGTGGGGTCGATGAAGGCCACATCGTTTTTCGCGAAGCCGCCTTCGGGCAAGGCTTGCAGCGTGATGCCGTAGGCCGCGGGATCGCGCCCCACGGGTGAATGCACGGTGCAGGCAAAGCGGTGGAAGAAGCCCGATTGAATGCAGCCGGCAGCGAAGAGCTGGCGCACGTATTCGAGCGCATCGACCGTGTCTTGCACGGTCTGCGTCGGGAAGCCATACATCAGGTAGGCGTGCACCAGGATGCCGGCGTCGCTGAACGCCTTCGTCACGCGCGCCACCTGGGCCACAGACACGCCCTTTCTCATCAGCTTGAGCAGCCGGTCAGACGCCACTTCCAGCCCGCCTGAAATGGCAATGCAGCCGCTGCCGGCCAGCAACTGCGCCAACGCCGGCGTGAAGGTCTTTTCGAAGCGGATGTTGCCCCACCACGATATGGCCGTACCGCGCGCTTGCAGTTCAAGTGCCAACGCCTTCAGCGACTTGGGCGGCGCGGCTTCGTCGACGAAATGAAAACCGGTGACGCCGGTTTCACTAACGATTGATGCAATGCGATTCACCAGCGTGGTGGCCGACGCTGCCTCGAAGCGCGAGATGTAGTCCAGGCTCACGTCGCAAAAGCTGCATTGCTTCCAGTAGCAGCCCTGGGCCACGGTGAGCTTGTTCCAGCGCCCGTCGCTCCACAGCCGGTGCATGGGGTTAAGCAGGTCGAGCAGCGAAACATAGCGTTCCAGCGGCAAGCCGGCCCAGGTGGGCGTACCGGTGTCTTCGAAGGCGATGTCGGGCTCAACGAAGTTGATGTACTGCACCTGCTGCGTGGCGGCGTCGCGAAGGTAGGTGCGCACCAGGCGCGCGGCGCTGCGCCGGCCTTGCAGATGCTCGATCAAGGCCAGCAGCGGGCGTTCACCGGCGTCGAGCGTGACGTGGTCGAAGTAGTCGAACACGCGCGGCTCGCGCAGTTCACGCAGCTCGGTGTTGGCATAGCCGCCGCCCAGCACGGTGGTGATGTGCGGCCCATGCTGCTGGCTGATTTGCTTGATGCTTTGGGCAATGCGAAACGCGGCGTAGACGTTGCCCGGAAACGGCGCTGTGATCAGCACGAGTTGCGGCGCTTGGTGTTCGATGGCGGCCAGCGTGAGCGCATGAAGATGCTGGTCAATCAGATTGCGCGGCGCGGCCAAGGCTTGCGCCAGGGGCTCGAAGCTGGCCTGGCTTTGCGCCAATTGCTCGGCATAGCGCACGAACTCGAAGCGCGCGTCCACGCTTTCGCGCCACACATCGGCCAGGTCGTTCAGGTACAGCGTGGCCAGGTGGCGCGCGCGGTCTTGCTGGCCCAGCGCGCCGAAGGCCCAGGCCAGCGGGTCTTCGCCTTCTTCGGCCACGTAGACATCGAGCGACGCGAAGCGCGGGCCTTCGGGCAGGAACTGGCGCCCCGCGATGCGCTGCGCCAGCGTGGCGTCGCGCCCTTGCAAAAAGGCCAGCGTCGGCGCCAGCGTGGAGCGGTAACGGTTGAATTCACTGGCAAAGAACGCGCTGGCGGGGCCGCGCTGCGCGGCGGCGATGGCAGCCACCGCGGCATGCAGTTGGCCCAGGCCCGGCACGCTGAACAGGGCATGGAACAGCTCGATGGCCAGGTCTTGCTGCACCGCATCGACCCCGCGCGAGCGCAGGAACCCGGTGAGGTACGCCGTGGCCGGATACGGCGTGTTCAGCTGGGTCATCGGCGGGGTGAGGGCGAGCACGCGCATGGCTGGGGATTGTCCGGCCTGAGTTCAGCTTGCCGTCCGGCCCGCGCCCGGCGCGTGACGGCGATCGCTCGGCCAGCGGCCGCGCCACAATTCCAGCTTTCTTCATGGCACGGAACATTTGATGACGCACTCGCAAACTCGTATTTCGTTGCAGCGGCCCTGGCTGCTGACCTTGGCCACGCTGACCGCCCTGGTGGCCGGCTGCGCACAAACCGGTGGCGGCATGGGCGCTGCCGGCGGTGTGGGCAACAGCGCCAGCACCGGCGGACGCGAGGTGGAGTTGCGCAGCGGCAATTGCCCGCCGCCGGCTTACCCGGATGCCGCCTTGCAGGCCCGTGCCACCGGCGTGACGGTGGTGACCTTCACGGTGGATGCCAATGGCGGCGTCACCAGCACCAGCGTGTCGCGCAGCAGCGGCGGCACCAAGGAACACCAAATGCTGGACAACGCCGCGATGGCGCTGGTGCGCCAATGCAAGTTCCCCGCCACGCCGGGCAAGCCGCCAGGCACCGCCGCCATCGAATACAACTGGGCGTTGAAGTAACGCCCGCCCCCTGAGAGCCACCATGAGCAAAACCTTTGCCTCGCAGGCCGACCTGGAAGAAAAGAAGGTCAGCTTCACCAAACTCAGTGACAACGCCTACGCCTACACCGCCGAGGGCGACCCCAACACCGGCATCATCATCGGCGACGACTGCGTGATGGTGGTGGATACGCAAGCCACGCCGGTGATGGCGCAAGACGTGATCCGCCACATCCGCACCGTCACCGACAAGCCGATCAAATACGTGGTGCTGAGCCACTACCACGCGGTGCGCGTGCTCGGCGCCACGGGTTACGCGCCGCAGCACATCATCGCCAGCCGCGACACCTATGACCTGATCGTCGAGCGCGGCGAGGCCGACAAGGCCAGCGAGATCGGCCGCTTCCCGCGCTTGTTCCAGGCGGTGGAATCGGTGCCGCCGGGCATGACCTGGCCGACCATCACCTTCACCGGGCGCATGAGCATCTGGTTGGGCAAGCTGGAAGTGCAGTTGATCCAACTTGGCCGCGGCCACACCAAGGGCGACACGGTGGCCTGGCTGCCCGGCGAGCGCACCCTGCTGTCCGGCGACCTGGTCGAGTTCGATGCCACGCCCTACGCCGGTGACGCGTACTTCCACGACTGGCCGGCGACGCTGCAGCGCATCGCCGCGCTCGAGCCGCTGGCCCTGCTGCCCGGTC
>JAYUHT010000126.1:0-2396 GCA_043766725.1 Burkholderiales bacterium
GGCGTCGAACTCGGCCGCGATGAATTGCTGGCGTTCTTCGAAGGCAAGATCGCCAAATGGTGGACGCCCGACGATGTGGTGTTCATCGACGCCATTCCCCTGGGTGCCACGGGCAAGATGCAGAAGAACAAGCTGCGCGAGCAGTTCCGCAACCACCTCGTGCAGGGCTGAGCCACCCCGCCCCGCGGGTGTAGCTGCCCGGCGCAACCGGCCGGTGGCCGCCGGCCGGCGCGGCCGCAAGCCGGTGATGCCATGGCGGCGCCGCGCTGCATGCCGCCGCGGAATCGGTTACAACCTGTCACAGCGGGTCTTCACGGCGTAGCCGCAACAAGACTGATCCGTTCCGTTAACTCCACATCTATCGCATGTCTACACCTTCCCAAAAACTGGGCTTCATCGGGTTGGGCCTGATGGGCACACCCATGGCCAAGCGCCTCATCAGCGCCGGCCACCACCTGTTCGTCCACACCCGCAGCCAGGTTGATGCCGGCATCGCGGCCAGCACGGCCACGCAATGCACCTCGGCGCGTGGCGTGGCCGAGCGCGCTGAAGTCATCTTCCTGATGCTGCCCGACACACCCGACGTTGACGCCGTGCTGTTCGGCCGCGACGGCGTCATGGCCGGGCTGGTGCCGGGCAAGGTGGTGGTGGACATGAGTTCCATTTCGCCGCAGGCCACGCAGGGCTTTGCCGCACGCATCCGCGCGTTAGGCTGCGAATACCTCGACGCGCCGGTTTCGGGCGGCGTGGTGGGGGCGCAGGGCGGCACGCTGAGCATCATGGTGGGCGCCAGCGACGCCGCCTTTGCGCAGCTGCTGCCGCTGTTCCAGCACCTGGGCCAGAACATCACCCATGTGGGCGAATGCGGCGCCGGGCAAACCACCAAGGTGGCGAACCAGATCATCGTGGCGCTGAACATCGCCGCAGGGTCCGAGGCGCTGGTCTTCGCCGCCAAGGCCGGCGCTGACCCGGCGCGGGTGCGCCAGGCGCTGATGGGCGGATTTGCCGCCAGCCGGGTGCTCGAGGTGCATGGCGAACGCATGATCAAGCGCACCTTCAACCCGGGCTTTCGCATCGAGCTGCATCAGAAAGACTTGAACATCGCGCTGCAAGGCGCCAAGGCACTGGGCATGGCCCTGCCCAACACGGCTGCCACGGCGCAACTGATGCAGGTGGTGGCCGGCCAGGGAGGCGCGGCGCTGGACCATTCAGCCTTGGTCAAGGCCATCGAATTGATGGCCGGGCACGAGCTGGCCAAAGGGTGATGAACGCGGCACAGGCGAGCGCCGTACAAGACCCAATCGGTTTTTTACGCGGCCTGTACGCCGTCGCGGTGACGCGCGCACTGCCGGGCAGCATCATCGGCGCGCATTTACCGCCGCCGCCCAAGGGCCGCACGCTGGTGCTGGGGGCGGGCAAGGCGGGTGGTGCGATGGCGGCGGCAGTGAACCGCCTGTGGCCGCACGATGCGCCGCTGTTGGGCCTGGTCATCACGCGCTATGGCCACGTGCCGCCGGGCACACCGGCCGGGCGCATCGAGATTGTCGAAGCCGCCCACCCTGTGCCCGACGAAGCCGGCCGCCTGGCCACGCAGCGCTTGCTCGACCTAACGCTTGGTTTGAGTCACGCCGACCTCGTGCTGTGCCTCATCTCCGGCGGCGGCTCGGCACTGCTCAGCGCGCCCGCGCCGGGGCTGGCGTTTGCCGACAAGCGCGCCATCAACCAGGCCTTGCTGAAAAGCGGCGCGGCCATCGACGAGATGAACACCGTGCGCAAGCACCTCTCGGCCATCAAGGGCGGCCGCCTGGCCGCGCGCTGCGCGCCGGCACGAGTCGTCACCTTGACCATCAGCGATGTACCGGGTGACGACCCGGCCATCATCGCCAGCGGCCCCACCGTGGCCGACGCCAGCACCTGCGCCGGTGCGCTGGCCATCCTGGCGCGCTACGACATCGCCTTGCCCGCCGTGGCGCGCGCAGCGCTGCAAAGCGGTGAGTGGGAAACGCCCAAGCCCGGTGACGACTGCTTTGCCGGGCACGAAGTGAAGATGATCGCCACGCCGCGGCAAAGCCTGCAAGCCGCGGCCGAACTGGCGCGCAGCGCCGGGCTGGACGCACACATCTTGAGTGACGAGATCGAAGGCGAGAGCCGCACCGTGGGCCAGGTGCATGCCGCGCTGGCGCGTGCCGTGGCGCGCCACGGCACGCCGTTCCAGCGGCCCTGCGTCATCTTGAGTGGGGGCGAAACCACGGTCACGGTCAAGGGCAGCGGTGGGCGCGGCGGGCGGGCGGGGGAATTCGTGCTCGGCTGTGCCATCGCCTTGCAAGGCCAGGCCGGTGTGTGGCTGCTGGCGGCCGACACCGACGGCATTGACGGCAGCGAAGACAACGAGATCG
>JAYUHT010000127.1:0-6431 GCA_043766725.1 Burkholderiales bacterium
CCCCATGCCGGCCGCCGCGCGTTGGGGCCCAACGTGGCAGACGTGGGCTGCGGGGCTGGCGCTGCGGGTGGCGCTGGTGCGATGGGCTGCGGTGAGTTCGCATCTCGAACCTGCGCGTCGCTCAGCGGCGCCACCGCCGCCTCGAAGCGGTAGCCGCGCCGCGGCACCGTGTGGATCAGCTGTTGGGTGTGGTCGCCGAGCGCCGTGCGCAACTCGCCCACGCACTGCACCAGAGAGTCATCGGTCACCACGGCGGCCGGCCAGACGGCGGCCATCAACTCGTCCTTGCTGAGCAGGCGGCCGTGCTGCGCCAGAAACTGGCGCAACAAGGCTTCGGCTTTCGGCCGCAAGGCGATCACCTCGCCGCTGCGCCCGTGCAACTCGCTGCGCCGCAGGTCGAACTCGAAACCATCGAAGCGCCACGCGCGCAGATCGGCAGCGGCAGCGGTTCGCGGCACCACCTTCACAGCTGCTTCGCCGCTGATCGGCAATATCTCGGCGCTCATTCGCTGAACCATCGTGACGGTGCTGCCTGGCCTCGCTAAGGATCGAAGTATGAACCAGCCGGCCAAGCGCGGCCTGCTTGCGTTCAATAAGAAGGAGGATGGAAATGGCGCACCCGATTGCCTTGCGTACGTTGCTGTCGCTTGCCCTTTGTTTGCTCGCACTCACGGGCTGTGGCGGCGGCGACGATGCCGATGAAACGGCGGCCTCCGCGCCTGCCTACCGCTATGACACCGACACCATCAAGACGGCTGCCGGCACCGTTGGCGCCACCGCCACCTCAACGGCCGCCCTGCGCATCTTCAAGGCCATTCCCTATGCAGCGCCGCCGCTCGGCACGCTGCGCTGGCGGCCGCCGCAAGCGCCCAGGAGCTGGACGGGCACGCGCCGCACCACCGACTTCGCGCCGGCCTGCATGCAAAACAGCGGGACGGTGTTGACCTCGATCCAATACACCACGTCACGCCCGGTCAGTGAAGACTGCCTCTATCTCAACATCTGGGCGCCCGCCGCCAGTGCCGCCAGCAAGCGCCCGGTGATGGTGTTGATCTTCGGTGGCGGCAATACCGGCGGCTCGGCGTCGAACCCAACCTACGATGGCGCGGGCCTGGCGAGCAAGGGCGTTGTGGTGGTCGACTTCGGCTTCCGGGTTGGCGTGCTCGGGTGGCTGGCGCACCCCGAGTTGTCGGCCGAGTCGCCCAACAAGGTGTCGGGCAACTACTTGCTGCTCGACCAGATTGCCGCCTTGCAATGGGTGCAAGCCAACATCGCCGCGTTCGGCGGCGACCCCGGCAACGTGACGGTCTATTCACAGTCGTCTGGCGCGGGGAACGCGCATGCGCTGATGGCATCACCGCTGGCCAAGGGCTTGTTCCACAAAGCCGTGCTCGAAAGCGGCGCCGCGTTCGCGGGTGTCGGCGGGGACGCCCGCACGCTGGCCCAGGCCGAACAGGCGGGTTTGACGTTTGCCACGACTGCCAAGGCCACCAATTTGGCGGCCTTGCGTGCGATGCTGGCCACTGACTTGCAAACCTTCAGCAACAGCTACGCAGCCAGAGAAATCGTCGACGGCGTGGTGCTGCCCGACCAGATCGACAAGGTCTTTCGCGCCGGCCAGGCGATGGACATTCCGGTGCTCGCTGGCTCGAATTCGGATGACGTCTTTCCGCCGGGCTTCGCCACCACCTTGGCCGGGTTCCAGACGCAGGCCCAGGCCATACTCGGTGCCTTGGCCCCACAGGTGCAGTCGTTCTACAAGGTGACTGACGACGCCTCGGCCGCAGCGGCGCGTTTCGCCCTGGTACTCGACTTTCAGTTCTCGTGGCAACCCAACACGCTGGTGCGCACGATGGCCGCCAAGTACTCGTCGAAGGCCTATCTCTACCTATTCAATCGCGTGCCGCCGTACTACCCGGACCAGGTGAACTACACCGAAGCGGCTGAACCGGCCGCCCTCGGCGCCTATCACACGCTTGAGCAGGTGTACCTGTACAACAACCTGGCGACCTGGCCGCGACCGTACACCGCGGTGGATCTTCGCCTGGCCGATGTTGCATCAAGCTACCTCGTCAACTTCGCCAGCAGCGGTGACCCGAACAAGCCCATTGCGACAACCACTGCGGGCACCGTGCTGCCGCAATGGCCGGCGTTCGCACTCGCCAGCGGGCAGCTCATGCTGCTGGGTGAAGTCATCGCACCGCAGGCCGTGCCCAACCAGGCGGCACTCGAATTCTTCGATGGCATTTACGTGCAGAAGCTCGGCCGGCCATTGGCGTTCCAGTAGCGCCAGCTTGCCGCGCAGAGCACAGTTGGCGGAACGTTGGCGACCCGAGCATGAACCTGGCACGCAGAACCCTTGGCGGCGCGCTGGCATGGGCGGCGTTGACGCGCTACCAATTGGCAGCGGCGCAAGCCAGGCCGCATCGACTGGGGATCCTGGAAATCGGCGAGCCGAACCAACCCTCCGGCGAAATGGGCGCCTTCATCGACCAACTGGCGCGCCTGGGTCTGGTGGAAGGCAGCAACCTGTTGGTAGACCGCCGCTTCGCCCGCCGCGACCGCACCCAGCTCGACCGCCTGGCCGCAGAGCTGGTGGCACTCAAACCAGATGTCATCTTCACTGCCAGCGGCACGATAGGCGCCCTGGCCGCGCAGAAGGCGACGACGACGATACCGATCGTCTTCGATGCGTCGAACGACCCCGTGGCCGCCCGTCTGGTGGCGAGCCTGCCGCGCCCGGGAGGCAACCTGACGGGCAATGTGATGTTCGGCAGACAGCTTGACGTCAAGCGACTTCAGTTGCTTGTTGAGGTAGTGAGTGATCGTGCCCATGTTGGCGTTCTCGTCGGGCTCACCACGTTGACTTCGGAACAGGCGCAACAGCAGTACCTCGCCGAACTGTCGGCGGCCGTCGCGCGTTCGGTGCGCTTGAAATTTGTCTTGGCCGACGGCCCAGAGTCCTTCAAGTTGGCTTTTGAGCGCATGACCAGCGAGCGCATCAATGCCGTCGCCATTCAAGCCTCACCCATCGTGTCGGCCAATCGGTCGCTGATTGCCGAACTTGCGCAGAGGCATCGTTTGCCGGCCATCGCAGACGGCCGCGGCTTCGCCGAAGCCGGCCTGCTGCTGACCTACAGCTCAGACTTTGCCGAGCTCTATCGCCGCGCCGCCGACTACGTTGCCAGGATCTTGAAAGGCGCTACCCCGGATGATCTGCCAGTTGCGTACCCCAGCCGATTTGAGCTGGTTGTGAACCTCGGAACCGCCAAGACCCTTGGCATCCGCGTGCCACGAGCCGTCTTGGCTCGTGCCGATGATGTGATTGAGTGATGCGCGGCCCGGCGCCGTTCAAGCAGGCAGCCGCACCGGCAAGTGCGTGAAGCCGCGCACGAAGGCCGAGCGCACGCGCACGGGCGGGCCCATCACTTCGATCACCGGGAAGCGCTTGAGGATCTCTTCCCACAAGATTTTCAGTTGCAGCTCGGCCAGCCGGTTGCCCACGCAGCGGTGAATGCCGAAGCCGAATGACAGGTGCTGGCGCGGGTTCTTGCGGTCGATGATGAAGCGCTCGGGCTCGCTGATGGCGGAAGGGTCGCGGTTGCCCGAGAGGTACCACATCGCCAGCTTGTCACCCTTCTTGATTTGCTTGCCGCCGAGTTCAGCGTCTTGCACTGCGGTGCGGCGCATGTAGGCCAGCGGCGTTTGCCAGCGGATGATTTCGGGCACCAGGCTGTCCACCAGGCCTGAGTTGGCGCGCAGCTTGGCGAATTGTTCGGGGTGGTCATGCAGCGCCAGCAGGCCACCGGTCATCGAATTGCGCGTGGTGTCGTTGCCGCCCACGATCAACAGCACCAGGTTGCCCATGAATTCCATCGGGTTCATGTTGCGCGTGGCCGGGCCGTGGGCCAGCATCGAAACCAAATCGGTGCGCGGCGGGGCGTTGACGCGCTCGTTCCACAGCTTGGTGAAGTAGCCCAGCATCTTTCCCAGCTCGGCCATGCGCTCTTGCGGGCCCAGCGCGTCGGGGTTGGCGGCCTTGTTCATGGTCGACACGTCTGACCACCAGGTGAGCAGGCGGCGGTCTTCAAGCGGAAAGTCGAACAGCGTGGCCAGCATCAGCGTGGTGAGTTCGATCGAGACCTTGTCGACCCAGTCAAACGTTTCGTTACGCGGCAACTCGTCGAGCACCTGGCAGGTGCGCTCGCGAATCATGGTTGCCATGTTGGCCAGGTTGCCTGGCGCCACGATGGGGCTCACCGCCTTGCGTTGATCATCGTGCTGCGGCGGGTCCATGGCGATGAACATCGGCAACTGTTCACCCGGTGGCGGGTTCATGAGGGTGATGCCGCCGAGCTGCCAGTCTGACGAATAAACCGCGGGCTGCGTGTCAACCGCCATGATGTCTTGGTAGCGGGTGACCGACCAGTAGTCGTCCATGCCCGCAATCGGGCTGTGGCTCTTGTGCACCGGCTCTTCGGCGCGCAGCCGCTCGAAGGTATGGCCCACGGTGTCGTCAACAAAGAGTTGCGGGTCGGCCGGGTTGAGCTGATCCAGCGGCAACGCATAGGCGCGCTCGCGGGCGAGCATTTGGGTGCGGGCGGCGGCGGCAAGGTCTGCGGGGTTCATGGTGGCTCTCCTGCTGGCAGTTCAGTGCGTGCGGTTCGGTGCGTGCGGTTCAGTGCTGCCCTTCGGGCATGGTGACCACCAGGCCGTTCAGCTCATCCGTAACGTTAATTTGGCAGGCCAGGCGCGAGCTGGGGCGCAACTCGGCAGCAAAGTTGAGCATGCTGTCTTCAACCGCCGTGCGCTGGCCGGTGCGCGCCGCCCAGTCTTCAGCCACGAAGACGTGGCAGGTGGCGCAGGCGCACTGGCCGCCGCAGTCGCCATCAATGCCGGGCACGGCGTTGTCGACCGCGGCGCGCATGAGCGAGGCACCGGTCTCGGCGTTGACCTCATGGTGGCTGCCGTTGTGGGCGATGAAGGTGACTTTGGGCATGGGCTTGGGCCTTGTTCAGTGGCGGTGAATGCGGCGCACACAACCGCGTAAGCGCGCTGCCGCGTGGTGGCTAACCATGCTCGATTTGGCGCCGCACTTCAACGCGGCGAAACCCTCATGGCTGCGCTGATCAAGGCCCGCTCAACCCCAGGTAAGCGCGGCGAATTTCCGGGCGTTGCATCAGTTCAGCGGCCGGCCCCTGCGCCACGATGCGGCCTTCCTCCATCACATAGGCGCGTTGCGCCAGGGTCATGGCCATCGCCACGTTCTGTTCCACCAGCAGCACCGACGTGCCCAGGGCGTTGATGTCGCGGATGGCGCGGAACATCTCCTGCACGATGAGTGGGGCCAGACCCAGGCTGGGCTCGTCGAGCAAGAGCAGGCCGGGCCGGGCCATCAAGGCACGGCCGATGGCCACCATTTGCTGCTGCCCGCCAGACAGCGCCCCGGCCGGCGCGCGCAGCTTTTCTAGCAGCACCGGGAACAGCGCCAGCACCTGGGCCAGCGTGTCTTGCCGGCGCACGCGCGCGGCGGGCGTGAAGCTGCCGAGTTCCAGGTTTTCAAGCACGCTCATGCCGGTGAACAGGCGCCGGCCTTCGGGCACCAGAGCAATGCCGGCAGCGCAGAACTGGTGCGCAGGCAGGCGAGTGATGTCTTGCCCCTGCCAGCGCAGGGTGCCGCTGCGCGCGCGCAGCAGGCCAGCCACGGCGTTGATGAGCGTGGTTTTGCCCGCGCCGTTGGGGCCCACCACGCACACCAGCTCACCCGGCTGCACGCTGATTGACACGTCCCACAGCGCCGGCGCCGCGCCGTAGGCCACGCCCAAGCCCTGCACCTCAAGCATGGGGCTGGCCCAGGTAGGCGGCCACCACGTCAGGGCGCTGCATCACTTCATGCGGGCTGCCTTCAGCCAGCAACCGGCCCTGGTTGAGCACGGCGATGCGGTCGGTGAGGGCCATCACGGCATGCATGACATGCTCGACAAAAACGATGGTGGCGCCGCGCTCACGAATTTGCCGGATGGTGGCCACAGCATGGTCGATCTCGCTCGGCGTCAGGCCCGACAGCACTTCATCGAGCAACACCAGGCGCGGGCGCGAGGCCAGCGCGCGCGCCAGCTCCAGGAACTTGCGCTGGTGCAGGTTCAGCTCATCGGGCAGGGCCAGCGCTTTGTCTTGCAGGCCGGTGAATTCAAGCCACTGCCAGGCCTCGGAGCGGGCCTGCTTTTCGCTCAAGGCGGCGCCGCCGAACATGGCCACCAGGGCCACGTTGTGCAGCACCGACAGGTGCGCAAACGGCCGCGGGATTTGATAGGTGCGGGCCAGGCCGGCGCGCGCAATGCGGTGCGCGGGCAAGCCGGCGAGCTGCTGGCCGGCAAAGACGATGCTGCCGCCGTTGGCCGCGTAATGGCCGCTCACCACATTGATGAAGG
>JAYUHT010000128.1:0-2393 GCA_043766725.1 Burkholderiales bacterium
TTCGGTGGCGCCGCCTCGCTGACACTGAGTGCGGCGGCGGATGCACAGGGCGGCACGCGGGCCGTCATCCGCATGCCGGTGGCGCAGCCATGACGCCCAGTGCGTTGATCGCCGAAGACGAGCCCTTGCTGGCCGCCGCACTGCATGCCGAGCTGGCCACGTGCTGGCCCGAGTTGCGCATCGTGGCCATCGTGGCTGATGGCGCCAGCGCCGTGGCCCAGGCCTTGCACCTCAAGCCGGATGTTTGCTTCCTGGACATCCGCATGCCCGGGCAAAGTGGCCTGGAAGCGGCGCAGGCCCTGGCCGAAGACTGGCCCGCCGATTGGCCCATGCCCTTGCTCGTGTTCGTGACGGCGTACGACCAGTACGCGCTGGCGGCATTCGACGCCCAGGCGGTGGACTACCTGGTCAAGCCCGTGCAGCCGCAGCGCCTGGCGGCCTGCGTGGCGCGTTTGCAAGCGCATCTGGAGGCGCGGCAGCGGCCGGGTGCACCCGGCACCCAGCACGAGCTGGACAGCACACTGAACCAGTTGCGCCAGTTGCTGCATGCAGCCGGTGGCGCCGCGCCGGCCGCGCGGCTCGAATTCATACCCGCCAGCGTGGGCGCCGTGGTGCACATGGTGCCGTTGAGCGACGTGATCTACTTTGAAGCGGCTGACAAGTACCTGCGCGTGGTCACGCCTGAACGCGAGCACCTGATTCGCCTGTCCATCCGGGAGTTGCTGCCGCAACTCGATGCCCAGGTGTTCTGGCAGGTGCACCGCGGGCTGGTGGTGCGCGCCGGGGCCATCGCCACCGCGCAGCGCGACGATTCAGGCAAGGTGGCGCTCACGCTGCGCGGGCGCAGCGAACGGCTCAGCGCCAGCCGCCTGTACGCGCACCTGTTTCGCGGGCTGTAGCCAGCGCTGCGGCCGTCAGGGCGCGTCGAACGGCGTGGTCGCGCGGTGAAAGCGCAGGATCTTCAGCTCGCGCCGAATGTCTGGCGGGAAGCCCTTGCGGCCGGGGCGTTTGTCGTGCAGCAAGGCGTCGAAGGCCACGCGGCAACTGATCGGGTTGTGCCAGGCGTCGGCCAGTTGGTTTGCCACGCGGGCGTAACGATCCACCGTGCCATCGGGGCGCACCTGCTTGGGCAGGCTCACCAGCCAGTCCAGCGTGCTGCCCTTCAAGGCGCGGTCGGCCGCGGTGGGCCTGCGCCGGCGCTGCGCCCAGTAGTCGGGAATCATCGCTTCGGGCGACAAGACCTTCAAGCCGTCGGCACCGACCGCCTGATCCAACTCGGTCTGGAACAGCGCCACGTGGCGGCGCACGCTGCGCTCGTTGGGCAGCCTCTTGATCAAGCTTGAGCTCATGGTTGGCGCGGGGTTGGGGGCATACCGCCTGTATCGGCCGTTGCGCGCCATGGCACAGGGGCCGGCGCGCGCCAAGGGGGCCGTTAGCCCGGTACGAAGTCACACCTCAGGCAGCCGTTCGCGCAGCGCCAGCCTGGCGGCCAGGCTGCGCACCCGCAGGCCGGTTCAGTTGTGCAGCGCCCCATTTCAGCAGCGGCCGGCCGCTGGCATCGAAGATGGCGATGACGCCGCGGTGAAACGACGCCAACAGATTGCCGCGCTGGGCTTCAACGCGGCTGGGTTCATGGCCGGGTTGGGCCGCGCCAGGGCTTGCAATGCGGCGCCACAGCGGCACCCACAATGCCGCCATGCCCTGGCAAGCCTTCGCACTGGTGCTGCTGGCCGCGCTGGCACATGCGGTGTGGAACATCGGCGCCAAGAAGGTCGGTGGCGGCACGCATTTCGTTTTGATGGGCGCGCTGTTTGTCGGCGTGCTGTGGGCGCCGCTGGGCCTGTGGCTGGCCGTGCACGAAGTGCCGCATTGGGGCGCCACGCAATGGGCCGCGGTGCTGGCCAGCGCGCTGCTGCACCTGGTTTACTACCGCACTTTGCTGCGCGGCTACCGCGAAGCGGATTTGACCGTGGTGTACCCCGTGGCGCGCGGCAGCGCACCGTTGCTCAGTTCCACCGCGGCCGTGCTGGTGCTCGGTGAACCCGTTGGCTGGGGCCTGGCTGCCGGCGTGGTGATGATGGCGCTGGGCGTGTTTCTCATCGCCGGTGGCCCGGCGCTGTGGCGCCGTGCGCACGACCCCCTGCAACGCACGCGTCTGCGCGCCGGCCTGCTGTGGGGCGCCCTCACCGGCGCGCTGATTGCGAGCTACACCGTGCTCGACGGCTTTGCCGTGAAGCTGCTGCTGGTGTCGCCCATCGTGCTCGACTACATCGGCAACCTGCTGCGTATTCCGCTCATGCTGCCCGCGGCTTGGCGCGAACGTGCCACGGCCGTGCGCGACTGGCGCATGCAGTGGAAAGTGGCGCTGCTGGGCGCGGTGCTGGGGCCGCTGG
>JAYUHT010000129.1:0-2380 GCA_043766725.1 Burkholderiales bacterium
CACCACCACGCTGGGGTGGGACAACCGCACCGTGCCGCTGTCCACCACCGGCAACACCAACGGGCGTGTCACCGTGGTGTTTGACCTGCGTGCCGGCGCGGGCATGGCAGGCTATGCGGCATTCGACAACATCGTCATCGCCAGCTCCGACGTCTCGGGTGATGTGGGGGGCGGTGGCGGCGTGCCGCCGGCCATTCCCGAGCCGTCGACCACGGCGCTCATGGGGCTGGGGCTGCTTGGCCTGCTGGGCGTGGCCAAGCGCGCGCGGCGCCGTTGAAGCAGATCGTCAAGGGCCGCGCGCGTTCAGCGAACGAGCGCGGCCGCTTCAGCGTAACGCAGCGTCAAGCTGCTGCGCCACGTTCAAGCCTTTTTCGAGCTTGAACATCATGGCAAACAGACAGCGCCCGCGGCTGCGTTCGGCCCAGACGCGGCCGACTTGGCCCTTTTCGATTTCCTTGGGCACGCAACGCAAATGCTCGCCCTTGTATTCAACAACCAGCAAGCGAGCGTCACTCAGCTCGCACACGAAGTCCGGGTAGAAGCGGCCGCTTGAAATGGGCAGCCAGAAGCCGGCGTCGGGGTTGGAATCAATGTTGCGCACCCAGCGCGCCACCTTGGCGTGGCTGTCGATGGCCAGGGCGCAGCGCATCTCTTCGCCGCCGTCTTCCAAGTCATTCAGCACGGGGTAGAAGTGCTTGTCAAAACGCATCTTGCCGCGGTAGCGCTTGTTCGCCGGCACGGGGTAGCAGGCGGGGTCGAAGTGAAAACTGTGCGCGGCGCTGGCTTCTACAGGCCAGCCACCATCGAGCACCAGCTGCGTGAACGCGGCCTTGGCTGAGCGGTCGCGCAGCTCGGCGATGCGCGCAGCCAGGCTTTGCACCAGCGGGTATTGATGGCGCGCCAATTGCTCAAGCGGAATGCGCTGCTCATGCATCAAATGCCGCACGGCCGCCAACACAAATGCACGCAGATGCGCCGGCGTCACATCCACTGCGGTGTTATGTGCCGGGTGTTGCAACTCATCTGCCAGCCAGCGCGCCAGGTCTTCTTCGCTGATGGCTGCGCGCACGCCGTCAAGCGGCAGTTGCGCTTCGTCACGGCGGCCCACGCGCAGGCGCTTGCCTTCGAGGTAGACCTCCCACAACCGGCCTTGTTCAACGATGCTAAACGGCGGCAGCACCACCGGCTGAGCCAATAGGTTTAGCTCGGCTTCGCTGGTGACGGCCTCGCGCTCCAGCAGATGCAGCTCGCCTTGTGCGCCACCTGCGCGGTAGCACAAACGCGGCACCGGCGCGAAGTGTTCGCCGCGATGGCAAGGCGCTTGCACGGCGGCCACCAGCGCGTTGTGGCGCTCGATTTGCTGCGTGACCGCCTCGCGCTGCTTGCCGCGTTGTGCGGCGGCAAGTTCAGTGGCCATGGCCTCGCTCACTGTGCCGCGCACTTGAACGCGCTGGCGTTCGCCATCAGCGCTGAGCGAAGCCGTACCTTGCGCCACGGCGTCGGCCACGGCCGGCGGCAGTGGCTTGCCGGCGGGCATCTCCACCATCAACGCCGGCAGCATGAGCGCGTTCGCTGCGGCGGCGAACAGCGGCCCATCATCGGGCGCAAAGCCCAGCGCCAGCTGTGGCGCGATCATCGACGCCATGTCCAGCGCCTCGAAGCCCATGCCATCAATCAAGCGGTCAGCCAGTGCATTCGCGGCCTGGCCGGTTTCGGTTTCAGTCACATGCGCATAGGCCTTGTTCAGCGCCGGCCGGCTGCGCCTTGTGGCGTAAGGCATGCGCAGCACGCGGCCCAGCAACTGTTCCACCGCAGTGGCCGAGCGAATGCTTTGCACTGAGCACAGGATGTACGCAAACGGGCAGTCCCAGCCTTCGCGCAGGGCCTGCACGGTGATGATGAAACGCACCGTGCAGGCGCGGCTGGAAAGGTCAAGGCCATCGAGTTCACGCAGCGTGCCGGTGGCCACCTTCACCTGCTCGGCAGGAATGTGCAGCTCATCCACCAGGTACGCGCGCAGCACATCCACGTTCACCGCATCGGTGCTGTTTTGCGCTTGCAACAGCACGATGGGGCGGATGTAGGCGCCCGTGGCTAGCCCTTCTTGCTGCGCTTCGCCTTCCAGCATGCGCTGGTTCTGCACCGCATCAAACACCGCCGCCTGCCAGCCGCGCGTGTGCTCGATCAACGCAATGGGCATCTTGATCATGGCCTCGGCCTGAAGCTCTTGCGCCGAGACATGGAACAACACATTGGTGCGCTTGGGCACCGGCGTGGCCGTGAGTTCAAGAATCATGGCCGGGTTCAGCCGCTTGAGCGCTTCGAAGCTGCGCTCGGTCTTGGTGTTGTGCGCCTCATCGACGATCACGTAGGGCTGGCG
>JAYUHT010000130.1:0-2380 GCA_043766725.1 Burkholderiales bacterium
CATGATGGCCTATGCCACCTATTCGCGCGGCTACAAGGGCCCGGCGTACAACGTGTTCTTCAACATGTCGCCCACGCAAGACAACGTCTTGGCGCCGGAGAAAAGCGAGTCGTATGAGGTGGGCCTGAAAACCGAACTGCTCGACAAGCGCCTGCGCCTGAACCTGGCCGCATTCCAGACCGACTACGACGGCTACCAGGCCAACGTGCCCGATCTGGTGAATGGCGTCATCGTCACCCGGCTGATCAACGCCGGCAAGGTTTCCACCAAGGGCGTGGAGATCGACCTCACCGCCCGCGTCACGCCTAACTTCACGCTGAATGCCGGCCTGGCCAACATCCTGGCCCGTGTGAAAGCCTTCGCCTGCCCGGTGGGTGCGGCGGCAAGCTGCGACATCAACGGCAAGCCGCTGCCGTTCTCGCCCGACTGGAAGGCCAGCCTGCGCGTGAAGTATTCGCAGCCCTTGTCAGGTGGCCTGAGCATTGACTATGGCGTGGACGCGAGCTGGCAAAGCCGCACCAACTTCGACTTGCAGCAGCAGCCTGATTCGTTTCAGTCTGAGTACACCATCATCAACGCCTCGATCGCGCTGCAAAGCACGGCCGGCTGGCGCCTGGCGCTGGTGGGCAAGAACCTCACCGACCAGTCTTACGCCAGCTTCATTCAAAGCACCGGCAACCACATCAACCGCTATGTGCCGCGTGATGACAAGCGTTACTTCGGGGTCAACTTCCGCTACGACTTTTAAGAAAAGGGCGGCGTCATGAATGCCTTCAAGCAACTGCTCGCGGGCGCCGGCGCCGTGCCGCCCCTGGGCACCTGGGTGATGTCGGCCAGCTCGCTGGTGGCCGAGGCCATGGGCCATGTGGGGTTTGACTTCGGCGTGGTCGACATGGAACACACGCCGCTCGACCTGACCACCGTGGTGCACATGCTGCAAGCCATCGCCGGCACACGCATGGTGCCCATCGTGCGCGTGCCCTGGAACGATGCGGTCGCCATGAAGCGCGTGCTTGATCTTGGCGCCACCACCTTGCTCGTGCCCTTCGTGCAAAACGCCGAGGAAGCCGCGCAAGCCGTGGGCGCGGTGCGCTACCCGCCAGAAGGCTGGCGCGGCATGGCCGGCATGAGCCGCGCCTCGCGCTTCGGCACGGCGCCCGATTACTTGACCACGGCCAACACCGGTGTCTCAGTGATCTTGCAACTTGAAACGCCGCAGGCCGTGGCGCAGCTCGAAGCCATCGCCGCGGTGCCCGGCGTGGCCTCGCTGTTCATGGGGCCGGGCGATCTGTCGGCCAGCATGGGCTTGCCGGGCAAGCTCACGCACCCTGACGTGATGGCGGTGATGGCTGATGCCGCGCGCCGCTGCCGCGCCATCGGCATGCCGGTGGGAACAGTGGGCGGCACGGCCGAGGTGGTGGGCCAGTACCGCGCCATGGGTTATGACTTCGTGGCCATTGCCTCAGACATGGGCTTGATGATGCGTGCGGCCCAGGCGGCCTTGGCGGCGCTGCGGGCACAAGTGATTGCGCCGGACAACACACCAGCCACCACACCAGCCACCACACCCGGCAACCCACCGGGCTACTGAAGTGGCGCAGGTCGATCTGCACGGCGTGACCAAGTCTTACGACGGCAAGACGCCCGTCATCCACGGCATCGACCTGAGCATCGGCCACGGCGAGTTCGTCGTCTTCGTCGGCCCATCGGGCTGCGGCAAAAGCACCTTGTTGCGCATGATCGCCGGGCTGGAGCCCATCACCAGTGGCGAGGTGCGCATCGGCGGCGAAGTGGTGAACAGCAAACCGCCGCGTGCACGCGACATCGCCATGGTGTTTCAAGACTATGCGCTGTACCCGCACAAAACCTTGTTCGAGAACATGGCCTTCGGCCTGCGCTTGCGCCACACGCCGCAGGCCGAAATTGACCAGCGCGTTGGTGATGCCGCGGCACTGTTGAAGATCGAACACCTGCTGCAACGCAAGCCGCGTGAACTGTCGGGCGGGCAGCGCCAGCGCGTGGCCATTGGCCGCGCCATCGTGCGCCAGCCCAAGGTGTTCTTGTTCGACGAGCCGCTGTCTAACCTCGACGCGCAGTTGCGCAACGAGATGCGCACCGAAATCAAACGCCTGCACCAGCGCCTGGGCGCGACCATCATTTACGTCACGCACGACCAGACCGAAGCCATGACGCTGGCCGACCGCATTTGCGTGCTGCAAGCCGGCAACAAGATCCAGTACGACACGCCCGACGCCGTATACAACCGGCCGGCGGCGCTGTTCGTGGCCGGCTTCATCGGCGCGCCGGCCATGAACCTGGTGCCGTGCCACGCAAGTGGCGGTGTTGCCGGCGTCGGGCACTTGCGCCTGGCTTTGCCCGA
>JAYUHT010000131.1:0-6385 GCA_043766725.1 Burkholderiales bacterium
CGACTGGTTCTGGCTCGACAGGCCCGTGGGCTCAACGTAGCGCGTGCCCGGCATACCCAGCGCTTGGGCCTTGGCGTTCATGGCCTGCACGAACGCCGGCAAGCCGCCCGGGTGGTGGCGGCCCAGCGCATTGGCCGCGCGGTTCTCGGACGACATCAGCGCCAGGTGCAGCATCTCGCCGCGGGTCAGCTCGGTGCCCACGCGCAGGCGCGAGCCGCTGCCTTTTTCGGTGTCGATATCGTCTTGTGTGATGGCGATGGTTTCGTCCAGCGGCCGGCCAGATTCCACCACCACCAGCGCGGTCATCAACTTGGTGAGCGAGGCAATGGGCAGCACGGCTTTGGAGTTCTTGGCCACCAGCACCTGGTGCGTGTCTTGATCCAGCACCAGCGCCACGCTGGACTTCAGATCCAGCGGATCGGCCACCTGCCCCAGCCCGATGCTGTGACCCATGGACATGCGCACCGGCTCAACAGCCAGGGGTGCGGCGCGGACATAACGGGTGCGGGCGTTGGCCTTGGCCGTGCGTGCCGACCGGATGGACTTGACGGCCTTGCCGGTCGGCTTGGCGGCCTGCTTGAGCGCCGGCTTGGCGGGGCGCAACTGGCGGGCTTCAGCCAACGGGGCCGCCAGGGCCGCGACCAGGGCCAAGCTGCAGGCCAGCGCGGCTTTGAACCTCAGTACGGCAACCCAATCTGGCAAGGCAATCCCCTGTTCAACAGCCGGCGCCGCAGTGTAGCCTGACCAGAAAAACAATAGCTACTTCAAAAACTTACGGGCGTTTCTTGATGTAACTAATGTGTAACGCATTCTGTTGACATGGTCGTTCGATAACAGGCGTCTTTATCCACCAGAACTGGGTGCTCAGCCCTGCGCCGCCACCCGCTCCACCGCGCTGTGCAGCTTGTTCAGGGCCGACAAATAAGCTTTCGCCGAGGCCACGATGATGTCGGGGTCGGCCCCGACGCCGTTGACCACCCGCCCGCCGAGCTGCAGGCGCACCGTCACCTCGCCCTGCGACTCGGTGCTGCCCGAGGTGATGGCATTGACCGAATACAGCATCAACTCGGCGCCGCTGTTCACTTTGCTCTCAATGGCCTTCAGGCTGGCGTCAACCGGGCCGTTGCCGTCGCTGCTGGCACTCAGTTCCTGCTCACCGGCGCTGAAGGTCACGCTGGCTTGCGGGCGCTCGCCCATTTCGGACGACTGGCGCAGCGCCACCAGCCGGTAGTGCTCGCGCGCACTGGTCACGCTCTCGTCGCCCATCAACGCGATGATGTCTTCGTCGAAGATGTCGCTCTTGCGATCGGCCAGGTCTTTGAAGCGCGCAAACGCAGCGTTGATATCGGCTTCGGAGTCGCTGTCGATGCCCAGTTCGAGCAAGCGCTGCTTGAACGCATTGCGACCCGACAGCTTGCCCAGCACGATGCGATTCGTGCTCCAGCCCACGTCTTCGGCGCGCATGATTTCGTAGGTGTCGCGCGCCTTGAGCACGCCGTCTTGGTGAATGCCCGAGGCATGGGCAAATGCATTCGCGCCGACCACCGCCTTGTTGGGTTGCACCACGAAGCCGGTGGTCTGCGCCACCAGGCGCGAGGCGGGCACGATTTGCGTGGCGTCGATGTTCAGCGCCAGCGCGAAGTGGTCGCGCCGCGTGCGCAGCGCCATCACCACTTCTTCGAGCGAGCAGTTGCCCGCGCGCTCACCCAGGCCGTTGATGGTGCATTCGACCTGGCGTGCGCCGCCGATCATCACCCCGGCCAGCGAGTTGGCCACCGCCAGCCCCAGGTCGTTGTGGCAATGCACCGACCAGACGGCCTTGTCTGAATTGGGTATGCGCTCGCGCAGGCTGCGGATGAACTGGCCGTACAGCTCGGGCACGGCGTAACCCACGGTGTCTGGAATGTTCAGCGTGGTGGCGCCTTCGGCAATCGCCGCTTCGAGCACGCGACACAGGAAGTCGGGGTCGGAGCGGTAGCCGTCTTCCGGCGAGAACTCCACGTCGGCGCACAGGTTGCGCGCAAAACGCACCGATTGCCGCGCCTGTTCCAGCACCTGCTCGCGCGTCATGCGCAGCTTCTTGTCCATGTGCAAGTCGCTGGTGGCGATGAAGGTGTGGATGCGCGCACGCGCCGCACCGGCCAGTGCTTCGGCGGCGCGTGAAATGTCGCGGTCGTTGGCGCGCGCCAGCGAGCAGATGATCGACTCGCGCACGTGGTTGGCGATGCTGCGGACGGCTTCAAAGTCGCCGTTGCTCGAAGCCGCAAAACCGGCTTCGATGACATCCACCTTCAGCCGTTCGAGCTGGCGTGCGATGCGCAACTTTTCGTCGCGCGTCATCGACGCACCGGGCGACTGTTCACCGTCGCGCAAGGTGGTGTCGAAGATGATGAGTTGGTCGGTCATGCGCGGGCTCCTTGATGGGTTCGAATTCAGGCCTGCACCGCTTGCGCTGGCGCCTGCAAGGGCACTTGCGCACGTTGCAGGCCAGACAGCACGGCTTGCAGCGAGGCGGTGACGATGTTGGCATCGATGCCCACGCCGAACAGCGTGCGGCCGTCAGCCAGGCGCAGTTCAAGGTAGGCGGCGGCACGCGCTTGCGCACCCGAGCCCATGGCATGCTCGTGGTAGTCGAGCACGCGCACCACCGCGCCGCAGCTTTCGCCCAGCCCGGCTACGAAAGCCGCCACCGGGCCGTTGCCGTTGCCGTGAATGTTGAACACCTGGCCGGCACTGTGCACGCGGGCCTGCACCTGCACCTGGCCTGCGCCCAGATCGGTGATGACGGTGTGGCTCACCCGCGCCGGCTGCGCCAGGCCGTACTCGCGTTCGAAGATGCCCCAGATGTCAGCCGCACTCAGCTCGCGGCCATCCACGTCCATCACCGCTTGCACCGCGGCGCTGAACTCGATCTGCAAGCGCCGCGGCAGCTCCAGCCCGTACTCGGCTTCCAGTAGATAGCTGATGCCGCCCTTGCCCGACTGGCTGTTGACGCGGATCACCGCGTCATAGTTGCGGCCCAGGTCTTTCGGGTCGATCGGCAGGTAGGGCATGTCCCAGATGTCGCTCTCGCGCCGCGCCGCAAAGGCCTTCTTGATGGCGTCTTGGTGCGAACCCGAAAACGAGGTGTAGACCAAGTCGCCCACGTAAGGGTGGCGTGGGTGCACGGGCAACTGGTTGCAGTGCTCAACGCAGCGGCGGATTTCGTCGATGTCTGAAAAATCCAGGCCCGGCGCCACGCCCTGGGTGTACAGGTTCAGCGCGATGTTCACCACATCGACATTGCCGGTGCGCTCGCCATTGCCGAACAGGCAACCTTCAACCCGGTCAGCCCCGGCCATCAACGCAAACTCAGCCGCCGCCGTGCCGGTGCCGCGGTCGTTGTGCGGGTGCACCGAAAGCACGATGCTGCCGCGCCGCGCCACGTGGCGGTGCATCCACTCCACCATGTCGGCGAAGATGTTGGGCGTGGAATGTTCCACCGTGGAAGGCAGGTTGATGATGCATTTGCGCGCCGGCGTGGGCTGCCACACGTTGGTCACGGCATCGACCACGCGCTTGCTGAACGCCAGCTCTGTGCCCGAGAACATCTCGGGTGAATACTGAAACGTCCAGTGCGTGCCGGGTTGAGCGGCGGCGCAATCGACCACCAGCTTGGCATGCGTGCTGGCCAGCTCGACGATGCCGTCTTCGCTCAGGCCCAGCACCACGCGGCGCATCACCGGCGCGGTGGCGTTGTACAGGTGGACGATGGCGCGCGGCGCGCCGTGCAAGGCCTCGAAGGTGCGGCTGATGAGCGCGTCGCGCGCCGGCGTGAGCACCTGAATCGTCACGTCACTCGGTATCAAGCGCTGCTCGATGAGCAGGCGCACGAAGTCAAAGTCAGCCTGCGAGGCCGAAGGGAAACCGACCTCGATTTCCTTGAAGCCGATACGCACCAGCATCTGGAACATGCGCAGTTTGCGCGCCGGGTCCATCGGTTCGATCAGCGCCTGGTTGCCGTCGCGCAGATCGACGCTGCACCACACCGGCGGGCGGCTCAGCACGGCATCCGGCCAGGTGCGGTCGGGCAGCGCCACCGGGGCAAAACTGCGGTACTTGGTGGCTGGGTTCGGCAACATCGGCATGACAGGCTCCAAACGTGTTGAGGGTTGTTGCGCGCGCAGCCTGAAATACAAACGGCCCGCTGCGTTGCGCTGGCGGGCCGTTGATCGGGAAATGAAAACGAATTCGATCAGCGCACCCGCGGGGCTCCTAGTAGGGCTAGCGCTGTGAAACGGCTGGTCGAAGACATGCGGGCAATATAGCACGCGCTTTGCAGGGCGCTCATGGCGCGCGCTTTGGCTGTTTTCATTGGTGCAGGTTCTTCTCGTCGGGCTCGTCGGTCGAAATGGCGATCACGCTCGTCGGCTTGCCCTTCATGCGCCGCCAAGCGTACACACCATAACCCGACAATGCATAGGCGCAGAAGATGGCGAACAGCACGCGCGGCGGATCCAGGCTGATCAAGGCAATCACCAACATGATGGCCACGATCACCACGAACGGCACTGTGTGGCGCCCGCCCACCGCCTTGAAGCTGTAGAACGGTGCGTTGGTCACCATCGACAAGCCGGCATACAGCGTCACCGCGCAGGCCAGCCAGGCCAGCCAATCAATCTTCGAGACCTGCTTGAAACCGGCGTCGTCCATCACCCACACCAGGCCCATCACCACCGCCGCCGCGGCCGGGCTGGGCAGGCCCTGGAAGAAGCGCTTGTCGACCACACCGATATTCACGTTGAAGCGCGCCAGGCGCAGCGCGGCACACGAGATGTAGACGAAAGCCGGAATCCAGCCCGGCTTGCCCAGGTCTTTCATCGCCCACTCGTAGACGATGAGCGAGGGCGCAGCGCCGAAGCTGACCATGTCGCACAGGCTGTCCATCTGTTCGCCGAAGGCGCTTTGCGAATTGGTCATGCGCGCCACGCGGCCATCAAGACTGTCGAGCACGGCGGCGCACAAGATGCCGATGCAGGCCGCCTCGAAGCGCCCGTTCATGGCCGCGACGATGGAATAAAAACCCGCAAACAAGGCCGACAGCGTGATCGCGTTGGGCAGGATGTAGATGCCCTTGCGCCGCGGCCGCGGCGGTGGTTCAACCGATTCTTGGGCGTCGGGTTCAGGGTTCATGGCCACGAGCATAGCGCAGCGCTACCACCATGAAACAGGCCGCCCGCAGGCGGCCCGTGCCAGTCAGCGTGCGGCAGGTTCAGGGCGTGACGTAATCAGACACCACCTTCCAGCGGCCATCTTGAATCTGCGACAAGCGCGCGGCGTAGCTGCCCAGCCGCTTGGTGGCGCTGAAGGTCATTTCCGGGAAGCCGAAGATGTCGGGCGGGATGGTCATGTTGTCCATCGCCTTGACGAAGGTGTCGGTGGTCAAGTTGCCACCAGCCTTGGCCAGCGCCTTGGCGAATGAGTCGACGATGTAGTAGCCGTAGGCCGAGAACGTGGCCGGGTCTTCGCCGAACTTGGTCTTGAACTTGGTGGCCCAGAAGCGCACCGGTTGTGACGGGTCGTCGGTGTACGGGTTCTGTGCCGCCATGGCCGTGTAGAAGCCGTTCATCGCCGGGCCGCCAAGCTTGTGGATCAGGTCGGTGTACGACGCGCTGGTGCCCAGGAAGGTGGGCGTGAAACCGGTCTTGCGGCCTTCGGCGATGGCGCCGATGGTCTCGCGGATGATGGTGCCCATGACCACCAGGTCGCAGCCTGATGCCTTCATGCGCGCCACCTGCGACGAATAGTCGGTGGCCCCGCGCTTGTACGAGGTTTTCTCCACCAGCTCCATGTTCATGGCCTTCAGGCCGGCCTCGGCGCCGCGCAGCACTTCCAGGCCGAACTCATCGTCTTGGTAGAAGGCGCAGACCTTCTTCGCCGACTTCTCTTTCACCAGCTTGGGCAGCATCACGCGCACCTGGTCGAAGTACGGGCCGGCGTAGGCAAACTTCAGCCGGTGCACCGGGTCGAACATTTCGCGCGCGGCCGACAGCGGAAAGAAATTGATGACGTTCTTTTCAAACTGGATCGGCATGGCCGCGTTGTTTTGCGCCGTGCCCAGGTGGCCGAGCATGGCGAAGATCTTGTCCTGGTTGACCAGCTTTTGCGCCGCCAGCACCGCGCGCTTGGGGTCGTAGCCGGAGTCTTCGAACAGGATCTTGAGCTTGCGGCCGTTGATGCCACCTTGTTCGTTGATCTCGTCGACGCGAAGCTGCATGCCCATGCGGGTTTGCTTGCCGTAGCCGGCGATCGGGCCCGACAGATCCTGGATCGAACCGATCGTGATCTCGGTCTTGGTCACGCCTTGAGTCTGGGCGTTGACCGCGCCAGCCGCCAGCGTGGCGGC
>JAYUHT010000132.1:0-6354 GCA_043766725.1 Burkholderiales bacterium
TGGCTCACCCACAGCTCGGGCTTGGGGTACGCCGGCACGCGGCCCTGGCTGGGCCGCAGGCCAAACACATGGTTCCAGCCGGCGGGGTTGCGCAGGCTGCCCATGAAGTCTGAGCCGTCGGCCAGCGGCAGCATGCGCTGCGCCAGCGCCACGGCCGCGCCGCCGCTTGAGCCCCCCGCCGTGCGGCCCGGTGCCCAGGCGTTGCCGGTGGCACCGAACAGGCGGTTAAAGGTGTGCGAGCCCAGGCCGAATTCCGGGATGTTGGTCTTGCCGATGACGATGCCGCCGGCCGCCTTCATGCGCGCCACATGGCTGCTGTCTTGCGTGGGCAGGGCGTCTTTGAGCACGCTGCAACCCAGCGTGGTGGGAAAGCCCAGCACATGGGCCGTATCCTTGATGGCCAGCGGCATGCCGTGCAGAAAGCCGCGTGAACCGGGCCGGGCGTGGCCGCGCGCCAGTTCGGCGTCGCAGGCATCGGCCTGGGCCAGCAGCCCTTCCGGGCCGGCGCGGTTGATGAGGGCGTTGAAGACCGGGTTCAGGCGGTCGATGCGCGCCAGGTAAGCGGCCATGACTTCGCGGCATGAGGCCTGGCGCGCATGGATGGCGGCGCTGAGCGCGTGGGCGTCAAGGTCAGTGATGTCGGTGGCGGGGTTCATGGCGGCCATGCTGCCACCGCCGGGCGGCAGCGTGACAGCCGAGAGGCGCGAATCGGGGTAAACACATGGCCACAACCCGCGCGCAGGCTCTGGCAGCAACGGCCGCATTGCCTACGATGCCGGCAACTCTGAAAGCCCAGTCGTGACCGACATCGCCTTCCTGCCCGCCGTTGAACTGGCCCGCCGCGTGCGCGTGCGCGACGTCTCGGCGGTCGAACTTTTGCAGCATCACCTGAAGCGCATTGCGCGCCACAACCCGGCCATCAACGCCGTGGTGGTGCTCGACGCCGAACGCGCCTTGCAGCGCGCACAAGCGGCTGACGCCGCCTTGGCGCGCGGCGAAATCTGGGGCCCGCTGCACGGCCTGCCGATGACGGTGAAGGAAGCCTTCAACATCACCGGCCTGGCCACCACCTGGGGCTTCGAGGCTCAGCGCCAAAACGTGGCCACGTGGGACGCCACCGCCGTGCAGCGGCTGAACGCGGCCGGCGCCGTGATCTTTGGCAAAACCAACCTGCCCGTGGCCATGGCCGATTGGCAGACCTTCAACCCGATCTACGGCACCACCCACAACCCTTGGGATGTGAGCCGCGGGCCGGGTGGCTCCAGCGGCGGCTCGGCCGCGGCGCTGGCGGCCGGCTTGAGCGCGCTTGAACTGGGCAGCGATATTGGAGCGTCCATTCGCAACCCCGCGCACTACTGCGGCGTGTATGGCCACAAGCCCACCTGGGGCGTGGTGCCGCAGCGCGGCCATGAACTGCCCGGCCAGGAATGCGTGGATGGCATTGACATCGCCGTGGCCGGCCCCATGGCGCGCAGCGCCTTCGACTTGACGCTGGCCATGGACGTGCTGGCCTCGCCGCTCACCGCCATGACGCCGCTGGGGCCGGTGCCGGTGGCCTGGCGCGACCGCGGCCTGGCGCCGCGCCAGATGCGCGTGGCGGTGATGTTTGACGACGCGCAAGCCGAAGTCGACGCGAGCATTCAAAACGCGCTGCACAAGCTGGTGGACTTCTTGCGCCGCGAAGGCGTGCAGGTGGATGAAACGGCGCGGCCGGTGAACAGCGAAGAGACGCACCGCGCCTTCATCCACCTGGTGCGTTCCGCTTTGGTGGGCGGCTATAGCGACGCCGAGTTCGCACAAGCGCTCGACCACGCCGCTGGCCATGCGCCGGGTGATGACAGCTTTGCGGCGCGGCATTGGCGTGCCATCACCACCACGCACCGCGGTTGGGTGCAGGCCGATGAAGTGCGCGCGCGGTTGCGCCGGCAATGGGCCCGCTTCTTCGAGCGGTTTGATTTGCTCATTTGCCCCACGGCCAGCACGGCGGCCTTCCCGCACAACCAGCTGGGCTACCGCTGGGAACGCATGGTGCTGGCCAATGGGCGGCCGCAGCCTTCAACGAATCAACTCTTCTGGGCTGGCTACACCGGCCTGTGCGGCTTGCCCTGCACCGCGGTGCCATTGGGCCTGAGCCCGCAAGGCCTGCCGGTGGGCGCGCAGATTGCTGGCCCCGTGTTTGCTGACCCCGAAGTGCTGCGCTTCGCGCGCTGGCTGGAAACTGAATTCCGCGGCTTTGTGCCACCACCGCTGGCGATAGCATGAGCCCCCACGTCGCTTCGCTCCTGCCCCCCGAGGGGGCGCTCAGTGCCTTCGGGCGGCCGGGCAGCACTGACATGAACATCGAAGACCTGAAGCAGCACAACGCGCAACACTTCTGGCACCCCATGGCCCACCCGCGCGCCATGCGCGAGCAGCGGCCCGACATCATTGCCCGGGGCGTTGGCTGCTGGGTGTGGGACGTGGATGGCCACAAGCTGCTCGACGGCGTGGCCGGCCTGTGGAGCAGCAACCTGGGCCACAGTTGCCGCGAAGTGCGCGACGCCATCGTGGCGCAGCTCGACGAGCTGCCATTCTTCAACACCTTTCGAGGCACCACGCACCCGCGCGCCATCGAGCTTTCCACACGACTGGTTGAACTGATGCGGCCCGACGGCGTGGCCGCGGTGATGTTCAGCAACGGCGGCTCTGACGCGGTGGAAAGTGCGCTGAAGATCGCGCGCCAGTTCCACAAGCTGCGTGGCGAGAAAGACCGCTTCAAGTTCATCGCCTTGAAGCAGGGCTATCACGGCGTGCACTTTGGCGGTACCAGCCTGAATGGCAATACGAATTTTCGCCGCTCATATGAACCGTTGCTGCCGGGCTGCTTTCACATTGATTCGCCCTGGCTGTACCGCAATGCCTACACGCAGGATGCTGATGAACTGGGCCGCATCGTGGCCGCGCAGCTCGAACGCGAGATCATCTTTCAGGGGCCGGACACGGTGGCGGCCTTCATCGCCGAGCCCATTCAAGGTGCCGGGGGCGTCATCGTTCCGCCGGCCAACTTCTGGCCCTTGGTGCGCGAGGTGTGCACGCGGCATGGCGTGTTGCTGATCGCTGATGAAGTGGTCACCGGTTTTGGCCGCAGCGGGCACATGTTCGGCACCCGGCTGTGGGGCGTGCAGGCTGACCTGTGGTGCCTGGCCAAGGGCATTTCATCGGGCTACGTGCCGCTGGGCGCCACGGCTGTGGCCGCCAAGGTGGCGCAGGTGTTTGATGACGACACCACGGGCGCGGCGCAGATCAGCCATGGCTACACCTACAGCGCGCACCCGGTTGCGGCGGCCGCAGCGATTGCCACGCTGAAGATCTTGCAAGAGCAAGACATACCGGCGCAGGTGGCGCGCGTGAGCCCGGCCTTTCAGCAGCGCCTGCGCGGCCTGGTGCAACGCCACTCTTTCGTGGGCGACGTGCGCGGCCACGGCCTGATGCTGGGCATTGAAATGGTGGCGGACCAAGCCAGCCGCGCACCGCTGGCCAAGACCAACGACATTCCGGCGCGCTTGGCGCGCGCGGCGTACCGGCGAGGTTTGATGATTCGTGTGTCGGGCAGCAACGCGATTCTTTCGCCGCCGCTGGTGATCACGCCCGCCGAGCTTGAGTTCTTGTGTGAGGCGCTGGAAGGCGCGTTTGATGACGTGGCGGCGGGCCGATGAGCGGGCTTGCACGGCACCTGGAACTGCTATCATCTTCAAGGTGAACAGCAAGCATCGAAAAACCCTTGAATCGGTTCTCGCGGAGCCAGTGAACGGCAACATCGAATGGAGCCGCATCGAGTCACTCCTTGCGGGCCTGGGCTGTCGCTTCTTTGAGGGCGCGGGGTCGTCCGTCACCTTTGAGTTCAATGGCTGCAAGGCCAGTTTTCACCGCCCGCACCCGGGCAAGGAAGCGCTGCGCTATCGGGTCAAGGCGGTCCGCGAGTTTTTGCAACGCATGGAGATCAAGCCATGAGCAATACCCTGGCCTACAAGGGCTACACCACCGGCATGGTGTTTGATGTGGACGACAAGATCATCGTCGGGCGTGTGCTGGATGTTGACGACATCATCACCTTTCACGGTGAATCGGTCGCTGAGTTCGAAGCGAGTTTTCACGCGGTAGTGGATGACTACATTGCCGCCTGCGCCATGCTGGGTGCTGCGCCGGAAAAGCCCGCCAGCGGCAAGCTCATGTTGCGCGTGTCGCCCGTGGTGCATGCGGCAGCGCTCAAGGCCGCCGCGCGCAGCGGGGTGAGCCTGAACAAATGGGCCGAGCAGGCCTTGCATACCGCCAGCCGCAAGGTGGCTGGCGCCAAGGCCACGCGCCAGGTTGCCCGTACCTGACGGGTTTCGCCGACCAGTAGCCTGTACATGGCGGTCAAGCCCACCATCCTGCTCATCGGCACCGCTGACACCAAGAGCGACGAGCTGGCCTTTGTGCGCGAATGCCTGCTCGAGCAGGGCGCGCAGGCCTTGTTGATGGACGTGGGCGTGCTGGCTGCGGGCAGCGTGCCGGTGGACATCTCGAGCGCCGCTGTTGCCGCCGCTGCCGGCAGCAGTTTGCAAGCCATCAAGGCCAGCGGCAGCGAGAACACGGCCATGACGATCATGGCGCGCGGTGCAGCCACGCTGGCCGCGCAGGTGCACGAACGAGGCCGCATCCATGGCCTGCTCGCGTTGGGCGGCAGCATGGGCACTGACCTGGCGCTCGACGTGGCCGCGGCGCTGCCGCTGGGGGTGCCCAAAGTCGTCATCTCCACCATCGCGCATTCGCATTTGATCGCACCCGAGCGCATCACGCCCGACTTGATCATGCTGCTCTGGGCCGGCGGCCTGTACGGCCTGAACAGCCTGTGCCGCTCAACTCTGGCGTTAGGCGCCGGCGCCGTGGTGGGGGCGGCGCGGGCGGCGCGGCCGCCGCATTCAAGCAAGCCGCTGGTGGGCATCACCTCGCTGGGCAGCAGTTGCCTGGCCTACATGGCCACGCTGAAGCCGGCGCTCGAAGCGCGCGGCTACGAAGTGGCGGTGTTCCACACCACAGGCATGGGCGGCCGCGCCTTCGAAGCGCTGGCCGCGGCCGGGCGCTTTTGCGCGGTGCTGGACTTCAGCTTGCAGGAGTTGGCCAACCATGTGGGCGGCTCGGTGGTCACGGCCGGCGCAGGGCGGCTTACCGGTGCGGGCGCCAGCGGCACGCCGCAGCTGGTGGCGCCGGGCGCGGTGGACATGGTGGACTTTGCAGCCTGGCAGCCGGTGCCCGCCGCGTTGGCCGGGCGCGCCGTCCATGTCCACAACCGGCTGATCGCCAGCGCCACCTCGGGGCTCGCACTGCGCCGTGCCATTGCGCTGGAGATTGGCCAACGTTTGGGACAAGCCACGGGCCCAACTTGCCTGCTGCTGCCGAACCTTGGCGTGGAGCAGTGGGACAGGCCGGGTGAGCCCTTGCACGACGCCGAAGGCCTGCACGCCTTCATGGCCGCCGTGCGCGCTGCCGTGCCGGCCAACGTGGCCTGCATCGAGCTGGCTGCGCACATCAACGACGCCGCGTTTTGCGCGGCCGCTCTGAAGGTATTTGATGACTGGGTGGCGCAAGGGTTGGTGGCCAAGGGCATGGCATGACGCAAGCGTTGAACCTTGACTTCGGCGGCGTCATCAGCCGCACCTTGTTTGAAACCCATGCCCAAACCGAAGCGGCGTTGGGGCTGCCAAACGGCACGCTCACCTGGCGCGGGCCGTTCTGTGACTTGCCAACATCACACCCCTCAAGCGATGCGCTGTGGCGTGCCATGCAGGCCGGTGAGTTGAGCGAACGCGACTATTGGCTCACGCGCAGCCGCGAAGTGGGCAAGCTGTTGGGCGAAGACTGGGCCGACATGCAGACCCTGGTGCGGCGCGCACGGTCTAACGATCCAGAACATGTTTTGCGCCCCGAGACCGCGGCCCTGATGCACGACGCACGCGCCGCCGGAATCCGCTTAGGCATTCTTTCCAACGAGCTTGACTTGTTCTACGGTCGCGGCTTGCGCGAGCGCCTGAGCGTGCTGCGCGAGGTGGAAGTCATTGTTGACGCCACTTACACCGGCATCCTCAAGCCCGATGCGCGGGCCTACGCGGCTTGCCTGGCGCAACTGAAGCTGCCCGCGGCACAGTGCCTGTTCATTGATGACCAACCGCGCAACGTGGCCGGCGCCGCGGCCGTCGGGTTGCCGGCGCTGTGGTTTGATGTGATGCACCCAGCACGCACTTGCGAACTGGCGCGCGCGCGGCTGGGTTTGCCTGCTGTGCCGATGCTTGTGCGGCACCCGGCAGCGCAGTGCGTCGGCAGCGTCATGTCGCCGCG
>JAYUHT010000133.1:0-6351 GCA_043766725.1 Burkholderiales bacterium
GGCGCGCGCCGGCGCGCGCCACCGCGAACGGCTGCGCCTGGCGCAAACCACGCTGGCCTACACCGTGGACGCCGCCTTCCTGCCCGTGCTGGCCGCCAACGGCCAACCGCAGGCCGCGGTGTTCAGCACCGCCTATGTGCTGGACAGCGCGGTGCCGGCGCAGCGCCCGGTGTGTTTTGCCTTCAACGGCGGGCCGGGCTCGGCGTCGATCTGGTTGCAATTCGGCGCGCTGGGCCCGAAGCGCGTGGTCATCAATGACGACGGCAGCGCGCCGCAGCCACCGTACGCCGTGGAAGACAACCCAGCCAGTTGGTTCGAGCACTTCGACCTGGTCTTCATCGACCCGCCGCACACCGGATGGTCGCTCACGGCGAGTGCCGAGGCGCGCAAGAAGCTGCTCAGCGTGGACGGCGACATCGAGGCGCTGTGCGAATGCATTCGCGTCTGGCTCACGCGCCACCAGCGCTGGGGCTCGCCGGTGTACCTGGCCGGCGAAAGCTACGGCACCACGCGCGGCGCGGGCATGGCCGACAAGCTGATCGCCATGGGCGTGTCGCTGTCGGGCCTGGTGCTGGTGAGTTGCGCGATGGACTTGCAAAGCATCGTCTTCGCGCCGCGCAACGACTTGCCGTACGCCTTGTTCCTGCCTGGCTTTGCCAATGCCGCGCAGTACCACGGCCTGCTGAAAGGGCCGTTGGGGGCCTCGAGCGAAGCGGCGCGTGCCGCGGCCGAGAACTTCGTGATGGAAGAGTACCTGTCGGCGCTGCATGCCGGCTCGAACTTGAGCGAAGCGCGGCGCAGCCGCGTGGCGCGCCGCTTGTCTGAGTTGACCGGCCTGCCGCGCCGCTTGGTGGAAGAGAAAAACCTGCGCATCAGCGACGAAACCTTCTTCTTCGAAGCCATGCGCGAGCAAGGCCGCATCATGGGCCGGCTGGAAGCGCGCATCACCGGCCCCATGGCCGCCAGCCGCACGCGCGAGTGGGAGTTCGACCCCGGCATCGACGCCATCGCCGGCCCCTACACCATGGCCGCCCTGGCCTACTACGGGCAAAGCCTGGGCCTGCGCAGCGAACAGAAGTTCGAGGTGCTGTCGATGGAAGTGAACAAGGACTGGAACTGGAACCGTGGCGACACGAACGGCCTGTCGTACACCTGCACCAGCACCGACCTGGGCCGCGCCTTGCGCCGCGCGCCGCACCTGAAGGTGCTGGCCGCCAGCGGCCGCTACGACCTGGGCACGCCCTATAGCGCCAGCGACTGGAGCCTGGCGCAACTCGACATTCCGGCCGATGTGCGTGCCCGAGGCACCCACCACTACTACGACGCCGGCCACATGATGTACACGCGGCAGGCCGACTTGCTGAAGCTGAAGGCCGATCTGGCGGCCTGGTTGCAGACCTAACGAGTCGAGATCAGTCTCCGCGATTGCGTTTGCGCACCGCCTCGCGGCGTTGTTCGATGGCGCTGGTGGCGACGCGCGAGTTGAATTCCCCAGCGCGCTCGCGTTCGAGTTGCAGCGCTTCGCCGTAGGCCAGCTTGAAGCCGTCTTCGATGATGGCCTTGTAGCGCACCAGCATCTCGGGCAGGTTGGCCAGCATGTCTTGCGCCAGTTGCCGCGCCGCAGGCATCAATTCATCGGGCGCGACCACCCGGTTCACGAAGCCCCAGGCTGCGGCTTGCTCGGCGCTGACCCAGTTGCCGCTGAATGAAAGTTCGCGCGCGCGGTAGGGCCCGATGGCACGGCTGAGTTTTTGCGACAAGCCCCAGCCCGGTGCCACGCCGACGCGGGCATGGGTGTCGGCAAAGCGCGCCGTGTTGGTGGCGATGAGCACGTCGCAGGCTAGGGCCAGCTCGAAGCCCCCGGTCACCGCCATACCGTTGATGGCGCCAAGCACCGGGCCGCGAAAGCGCGCCAGTGCGGCCACCGGGTCGCCCGCGCGCTGGCCGCCCGCGCCCAGGCTGCCCTGGCCGGCGCCGATCTCCTTCAAATCGAGCCCGGCGCAAAACGCGCGGCCGGCGCCGGTGAGGATCAGCACGCGCACGGCCGGGTTGGCCTCGCAGGCGTCGATGGCCGCGGCCAGCTCGCTCATCAGCGCACGCGACAAGGCATTGAGTTGCGCCGGGCGGTTGAGCGTGAGCACGGCGTAGCCGGCGGCATCGACTTCGGTGGCAACCAGAGGCTCAGACATCGCGCACGTCTCCTATCGGGTTGGCGCCGAAGTCGGGCCGGTTGAGGAACTTCAAACATTGCGTTGCAGCGGACTGCGGGCTGGCCAATTGGCCCTTGGCGTGCAGCTTGACGAACATGTCGCGCTCGGGCAGCGCGGTGGGGCTGGCGCCGCGCAGTTGCACCTGCATGTCAGTGTCGATCACGCCTGGCGCGAGTGCCATGATGCGCGCGCCGTTGGGCAGCAAGGCTTGTTCCAGCGCCACGGTGCGGCTGAAGTGATCCACGCCCGCCTTCACGGCGCAGTAAGAAGCGCTGCCGGCCATGGCACGCCGGCCCAGGCCGGACGAAATGTTCAGCACCTTGCGCGGCAGGGGCCAATTCGCGGTGGCGTGCAGGAAGGCCGAAGTCAGCAGCAAGGGTGCTTCCAACCCAACGCGGGCCGCGGTGCTCAAGCTTTGCAGCGTGCCTTGGCCGAGTGGCACCAATTCAGAGACGACCGCTGCGTTGTTGATCAGCGTGGCGCTTTGCAGCTCAGCCGGGTTCAAGGCCGCGAGCCAGTCGTGCAGGCGCTGCGCGGCGGCGGGGGCGTCGGCCAGGTCGATGGCCCATTGCTCAAGCAGCCCGGCGGCGCGCGCGGCCTGGGCCAGGCCCGGTTCGGGCTGGCGCTGCAACGTCAACAGCCGGTGGCCGCTTTCGAGCAGTTGCGCGGCCATGGCATGGCCCAGGCCGCGCGAGGCGCCGGTGAGGATGGTGAGATGCGGCATGGGCTGGCTGGGTGTGGGTGGCGGCGCCGCAGTGTAAGCAGCGCGTTCAGCTCAGCCGCGCTTGAGCACGATGCACGTGGTGGTGGCATGCGCATACAGCTTGCCATCGGGCCCGAACAGCCGGCCCTCGGCAAAACCGATCTGGCGCCCGGCATTGATCACCCGGCCTTCAGCGCGCACCAGGGGCACTTGCAGCGTCAATGCGCGCACGAAGCTCACCTTCAGCTCCAGCGTGGTCTGGCCGGCGCCCACGGGCATGGTGGTTTGCACGGCGCAAGCCACGGCGGAATCGAGCATCGTGGCGATCCAGCCGCCATGCATGCTGCCCAGAGGGTTCAGGAACGCGGCGTCGGTGTGGCCTTGAAAGACAAAGCGACCGGGTTCAAACTCCATCGGCCAAAAGCCGAGCGAGACGCAAATGGGCACCGCCGGCAACTGCCCGGCGTTGACCGCCGCAAACCATTCCAGCCCGGTCAGGCCGGCGATTTGTTCCGGCCGCGCAATGCCCGGGCCTTGCAGGCGCGCGCGCACCTGCGCCTCTTCCTCGCGCCACCGTGCCAGGGTTGCGGCGGCGTCTTCGGGGCGCAGGGCGGCTCGGGTGGTGGTGGCAATCATCGTCAGCAGTCTAAAGCGCCCCCAGGGCCGACGACATACGTCGTCCGCCCCCCGAGGGGGATGAGCAAAGTGGCAGCGCCACATTGCTCATGAGTGGAGGGCTTAAATTTCAGTGGTGCGCATTGGGCGACGATGGCCTGGTGCCGCTTGCGCCTGAAGACCCATTCGACGGAGAAGATGATGTCTGAAACCCAGCCCGTGCCCGGCCATGCCCGCAACTTGCCCGCCTTCTGGCTGGTGCTGCTGTGCGCCGGCGGAATATTTGGGCTGATCACCGGCGCGCGCCTGTCCACGAGCCTGTTCATCGGGCCCATCAACTCCAACACCGGCCTGGGCCTGGCCAGCATCAGCCTGGCCTTCGCTTTCGGCCAACTGTGGTGGGGCCTGACGCAACCATTTGCCGGCATGGTGGCCGACCGCATCGGCCCAGGCCGCGTGCTGGCCCTGGGTGCGGTGTTGGTGGCCATCGGCACGGCGCTGGTGCCGTTCATGCACACCACCCTTGGCTTGACCTTGGCCATTGGCGTGCTGGCCGCAGGCGGCGCCGGCATGGCCGGGCCGGCGGTGTTGATGGCGGCAGCCACGCGCCTGGTGGCGCCGGCCAAGCGCGGCCTGGCCACGGGCTTCGTCAATGCGGGCGGTTCATTCGGGCAATTCATGTTCGTGCCCATCGCACAAGCCATCAGCAGCGCATCAAGCTGGGTGGTGGCGCTGCAAAGCCTGGCGGTGATCACGCTGCTGGTGATTCCCGCCGCCTACGTGTTGCGCGGCCAGGCCGGCACCGCGGCCGGTACGGCGCCGGGCGCCAAACGCGAGACCACGCGCGAGGCCTTGCGCCGGGCCTGGGCGGATTCGAGCTACCGGCTGCTGGCCACGGGCTTTTTCGTGTGTGGCTTTCACGTCGCCTTCTTGGCCGTGCATTTGCCCGGCGTGGTGGCTGCATGCGGCTTGTCGCCCGAACTGGGGGCCTGGGCCTTGGGTGTGTTGGGGCTGTTCAACATCGCCGGCAGCCTGGGCATCGGCTGGGCCATGGGTTTTCAGGGCGGGCGCTGGCCGCTGCGCAAACTGCTGTCACTGATCTACTTGGTGCGCGGCCTGGCCGTGCTGGCCTTCATGCTCGCGCCCAAGACGGCCACGGTGATGCTGGCCTTTGCCGCGGTGATGGGCCTGACGTACCTTTCAACCGTGCCGCCCACGGCCGCCTTGGTGGCCAAGTTCTTCGGCCCAGCGCACATGGCTACGCTGTTCGGCGTGGTGATGGTGTCGCATCAAGTAGGCGGTTTTCTCGGCGCCTGGTTGGGCGGCAAAATTTTCGAGGCTAACGCTTCATATGACTGGATGTGGATGATCGACATCCTGCTCGCCTTCGGCGCGGCGCTGGTGCATCTGCCGATTCGGGAAACACGGCCGGCGGCGCCGCTGCAAACGGCGCACTGATCCGCACTACTGCGCACTAATCCGCACTGAGCCGCGCAGCCGCCGCACTGCCGCCGCACTGCGCCAGCCGTGCTTCGAGGTACTGCCGTTCGGCCGCATTGCGCACCAGGCCCAGCGCGCGGCGGTAGGCCTCGCAGGCCTCTGGAAGGCGCGCCAGGCGACGTAGCAGGTCGGCGCGGGCGGCGTGAAAGAGGTGGTAGCTGTTCAGCTCGTCACGCGCTTGCAGCTCATCCAACCAGACCAAGCCCTTGTCAGCACCTTCGGCCATGGCCAAGGCCACAGCGGCGTTCAGCTCCACCACGGCGCCCGGTTGCTCTAGCCTGAGCCCGCCATACAGCGCGGCAATTTGCTTCCAGTCGGTGTCTTGCGCACGCGCGGCGCGGGCGTGCAAGGCGGCGATGGCGGCCTGCACTTGATACGGCCCACGCTGGCGTTGCGCCAAAGCAGCGTCAAGCAGCGCCAAGCCTTCGGCGATGGCCGGCTGGTGCCACAACGCGCGGTTCTGATCTTCCAGGGGCACCAGCATGCCACCTGGGTGCATGCGCGCGCCGCGCCGGGCATCGTGCAACAGCATCAAGGCCAGCAGGCCGCGTACCTCGGGCTCGGCGGGCATCAGCTCGGCCAACAAGCGCCCCAGGCGAATCGCCTCAATGCACAGGTCAGGTCGGGTCAGGCCTGGCGTGTCGGTGGCGGCGTAGCCTTCGTTGAACACCAGGTAAATCACACCCAGCACCGCTTCCAGGCGCTGCGGCAACTGGTCCCGCGCAGGCACTTCGTAGGGGATGCCGGCATCCAGAATTTTTCTCTTCGCACGCACCAGGCGCTGCGCCGTGGTGCTTTCGGTTTCGAGAAAGGCGCGCGCAATCTCGCGCGTGCTCAGGCCGCACAGGCTGCGCAGCGCAAGTGCCACTTGCGCCGGGCGCGCCAGGGCGGGGTGGCAACAGGTGAACACCAGACGCAAACGGTCGTCCTCCACACCCGACACATCGGCCGGGTGCAGCGGCGCGTCTTGGGCTTCGGGCGCGGCCATGTCGGGCGGCTCGTCGCTGTACAGCGGGCCACGGGCGCGGCGGCGCAGCATGTCCAGCGCACGCCGTTGCGCCACGGTGGTGAGCCAGGCCGCCGGTGTGACGGGTAAGCCTTGTGTCGGCCAATGTTCCAGGGCGCTGGCGAAGGCTTCTTGCAAGGCGTCTTCGGCCAAATCGAAGTTGCCAAAGCGGCGAATCAGGCCGGCCAGCACCCGCCCGCTGTGTTGGCGGCAAACGCTGTCGATGATGGGCGTGAGCATGGTTCAGATTTGCTCACGCCGTGGCCACTTGGCCCGCCCGGTCACAGGGTGTCGGGCGTGTGGCCGAGTGGGCGCAC
>JAYUHT010000134.1:0-6347 GCA_043766725.1 Burkholderiales bacterium
GCGCGCGGTCGATCTTTTCCAGCATCTCCACCAGCAGCTGAGACACCGGGTGTTCGCGGAAGTCGTAAGACACCCAGCCGATGCGCGGCCGGCGGCCGGCGGCCGTGCGGTCTGTGCGTTCGGCCAGCGTCAAGGGCGGCAGCGCGGTTGCGTTCCAGGCCACAGCCGCCGATTCGCCGCGTGCCGCGATGAGTTGCAGCGCAGGGTCCAGCGGCAGCGACAGCATGCCGAAGGCGGCCGACACACGCGCCATGCCGGGCGGTGAGTTCAGCAGTGTTTCTTCGATCTGCTGCAGGTCCTGCGCCATGTCGCTCCAGTCGCAGAGATGGCGCTTCTCGAAAGACAGGTGGCTGAGTGCTTCCAGGTTGCCGGGCTCCAGCGCGAGCACGGTCTTCATGCATTCCACGGCCTCGCGCTTCAGGCCCTGGTCGCGGAAGGCGTCGGCCAGCAGGGCGTGGCCGCGCACCAGGTGCGGCTGTTCGGACAGCGCACGCAGCAGCACCTCCATGGCTTCGCGCGGGCGGTGCAGCGCCTGCAACATCGAAGCCTGCTGCAGCAGCGCTGACGGCTCCAGCGTGCCGGTGGCTTCAAGCTGCGCGAAGACTGCCACGCTCTCTTCGTAGCGGTGCAACTTGGCCAGGCTCTCGCCCAGCACCTGCAGCGCCAGCGCGTCGCCGGGCTGCAAGTCCAGCGCGCGGCGGGCGGCGGCTTCGGCACGCTCCAGTGCACCGGCGTTTCTTTCGGCATTCGCCAGGTTGACCCAGTACAGCGCGTCGGCCGGCGCGGCGCAGGTGGCACGCCCGAAGGCCGCGGCGGCGGCGGCCCAGTTCTTCTTGTGCACCAGGTTGCGCCCAGCCTGCCAGTGGCGGTGGCCCGGCCGTGCAGCCTGGTGCGACTGGGCGTTGCGGATGGCAGCCTGGGTGGCTTGTGATGAAGCGGTGGCGGTGTGCATGGTCATCGTGTCAGTCATGGTCAGGTGCTCAGGCCAGCGCGTCGGCGGGCATTGCAGACGAGGTCTTCTGTTCCGCCCGCACGGGCTTGAAGGCATTCAGGTTCAGGCTGATCGGCGTGCCTGCCACCACCATGTCGCTGGTGTCGGTGAAGAGGCCGTGGCGCGGCACACGCTGCAGGGTGTCGAAGCCGGCGGCATTCAGGAAGCCCGCCAGGAACTCCTGGTTCAGGCCCACGAGGTGGTAGTCATGCGCATCGACATGGCCGCCGAAGATCATGCGCATGACCTGGAAGCGCTGGTTCACGTCCAGCTTGTGGCGCTGCAGCAGCAGGTGCGCCAGCACGTCAATGTCGGGCACGCTCAGGCGCAGCACACCGCCCGGGGCCAGCACGCGGTGCCATTCGCGCAGCGCGGCGACGAGCGCGTCCTTGTAGTCAAAGTGCTCCAGCACGTGGGATGCATAGACCTCGGCAAAGCTGCCGTCAGCAAACTGTGACAGGTCGATGGCGTTGCCCTGGTGGTCGACATGCGGGCCCGGGTTGACGTCCAGTATTTCCCAGCCCGCGCGTTGCTGTTTGCCGCCGATGTGCAGTCTGCGTTGCGTCATGTTGACTCTGTAGGGTGATGTGGTGAGGGTGTGTGAACGTGCCAGCGTGGACGCGGGCAGATGCTGGGCATGATCCCGGCAGCGCGCGCCGGCCAGGCCACGAAGTGAGGCCAATGTCACCCTTACTTTCGAAGCGCAGATGCAAGCGATTGGCGCAAAGGGCTAAAGGTTTCCTGGAGCGCGACGAAAACGGCTTCAACGTGCTTGCCACTTGGTGGGTGCGGGGTCCGGACCACAACGGGCTGCGAGGCGGTTGCCATCTACCAGGGGCAACCACCCTGCCAGCAACGAGGGGGCCCGGGCGAGTTCCGAGGCTGTTGCCCCAAGCGGGAACCAGCCAAAGAGTTGCAAGGCAGTCGCCGCGTGTCGTTTACACAAGGCGGGCGGCGCTTGCCAGGCATTTGCCTGTGGTCACTTAATCTGATTGGAGAATTTCCATGCCCCAGACTATCAATACCAACCTGGTGTCACTCAATGCCCAGCGCAATTTGAGCTCGAGCCAGTCTTCGCTTGCCACCTCGATGCAACGGCTGTCGTCCGGCCTGCGTGTCAACAGCGCCAAGGACGATGCCGCCGGCCTGGCCATCGCCGAACGCATGGGTTCCCAGGTGCGCGGCATGAACGTGGCGGTGCGCAATGCCAATGACGCGATCTCGCAATCGCAGACGGCTGAAGGCGCGCTCGGCAAGGTCGGCGACCTGTTTCAGCGCATGCGGGAACTGGCTGTGCAATCGGCCAACGGCACCAACACGGCGGCCGACCGCGCCAGTGTGAACCTGGAATTTGTGCAGCTGGCACAGGAAGCAACCCGCACGCTGGGTGGCACCAAGTTCAACGGCCAGAACCTGCTGTCGACGACCAACAATTCAACCTTCCAGATCGGCGCCAACAACAGCACCGACATCGACCAGATCACGGTCACGGCCTTCAACTGGGCGGCCAACACCAGCATCACCGCTGCGCTGGGCACGGCCATCATCACCGGCACCGACGTGCCGACAACGCAGGTCACCGACATCAGCACGGCGCAGGCGGCGATTGCCACCCTCGACACCGCGATCGATGCCGTCAACAGCCAGCGTGCCACTTACGGCGCCACCCAGAACCGCTTTGAGAACGTGGTTGCCACGCTGATGGTGGCGACGGAAAACCAGAACGCTTCGCGCAGCCGCATCATGGACGCCGACTACGCGACGGAGACGTCGAACCTGTCGCGGGCCAGCATCCTGCAGCAGGCCGGCAACGCGATGGTGGCGCAGGCCAACCAGCTGCCGCAGCAGGTCTTGGCGCTGCTGCGCTGACCTTCAACGACGATGGTGGCCGGCCCCACAAGGGCTGGCACCCACGAGCCCACCGCATGCGGTGGGCTTTTCTATTGGGGCCACGAAATGGCGGCCGTTGCCCCCGCTTATCCACCGAACCGGAGCTCAAGCTCGGCACTAATCTCTCCTTCAGCGTTTCGACACCTCGGCAGAGCGAATCGCCCACCGAACCGACCGCCGTTTTTTCAGGAGAGCCGCCGTGCCCCAAACGATCAACACCAATCTCGTGTCGCTCAATGCCCAGCGCAACCTGAGCACGAGCCAAAGCCAGCTCGCCACGTCGATGCAGCGCCTGTCATCCGGCCTGCGCGTCAACAGCGCCAAGGACGACGCGGCCGGCCTGGCCATTGCAGAGCGCATGCACACCCAGGTGCGCGGCATGAACGTGGCCATGCGCAATGCCAACGACGGCATTTCGATGGCGCAGGTGGGCGAAGGCGCACTCGGCAAGATCAGCGATATTTTCCAGCGCATGCGTGAACTGTCCGTGCAGTCGGCCAACGGCACCAACACCGCCGCCGACCGCCTGAGTCTGAACCAGGAATTTGTGCAGCTGGCGCAAGAAGCCACGCGCACACTGGGCGGCACGCAGTTCAACGGCCAGAACATCCTGGCCACGACCAACAATTCGTCGTTCCAGATCGGTGCCAACAACAGCACCGACGTTGACCAGCTCACGGTCGCCGCTTTCGACTGGGCCGCCAACACCAGCATCACCGCCACCCTGGGCTCCGCGATCATCACCGGCACCGACGTGCCGACGCTGCAGATCACCGACATCACCACCGCGCAGGGCGCCATCACCAGCATCGACACCGCCATCGACGCCATCAACAGCCAGCGCGCCACCTTTGGCGCGGTGCAGAACCGCTTCGAGAACGTCGTCTCGACGCTGATGGTGTCGACCGAAAACCAGAGCGCCGCACGCAGCCGCATCATGGACGCCGACTACGCCGCGGAAACCGCCAACCTGTCGCGCGCGCAAATCCTGCAGCAGGCGGGCAACGCGATGGTGGCGCAGGCGAACCAGCTGCCGCAGCAGGTGTTGAGTCTTCTGCAACGCTGAACGCGCACACAAAAGCTCACAGGCTGGCCTCAAGTGCCGGCCTTCAGCGGTCGATAACGGGCTCAGGAGGGTCGCCAGAAGTGGTGGCCCACCGAGCCTTTCATCGTTTGGCCGGCCAACCCGGCGCTTGATCAGGAGATCGCCATGCCCGCCATCACATCGCTTGGAATCGGCAGCGGTTTGGACATCAACAGCATGGTCTCGCAGCTGGTGGCGCTGGAAAGCCGCCCGCTGACCGCCATGCGCACGGCAGCCAGTTCGTTGCAGACCCAGGTCTCGTCGTACGGCCAACTGAGCAGCCTTTTTGGCGCGCTGCAAAGTGCCGCCAACAAGCTCACCGGCGCCAGCCTGTGGACCAAGTCCACCGCCACCAGCAGCGACGACACCGCAGTGGCCGTGGTGGGCGGCTCAACCGCCGCCGCCGGCAGCTACGCCGTCAGCGTGCAAAAGCTCGCGACCAGCCAGACGGTGGTCTCGACCACCAGCTACGCCGATGCCAGTGCGCTTGTCGGCAGCGGCTCGCTGACGCTTGAACTGGGCCAGTGGGACCTGCCGCCAATGAACTTCTTGCCGCAGGTGGGGCGCACGCCCGTGACGCTGCCCATCACGGCCAGCGACACCCTGCAGACGCTGCGCGACAAGATCAACGGCCTGGGTGCGGGCGTCAACGCGGCCATCGTCACCGACAGCAACGGAGCGCGGCTGTCACTGCGTTCGTCCAGCAGCGGCGCCACCAACGGTTTCAGACTCAGCGTGGCCGACGGCGACGGCAACAACGCCGACGCCAACGGCCTGTCGCGCTTTGCCTTCAACCCGGGCGGCGGCAGCACGCAGATGGAACAGAAGCAGGCCGCCGGCAATGCCGAAGCCACCGTCAACGGCATCGCCGTGGTGTCGGCCAGCAACGAGCTTGGCACCGTCATTGACGGCATGACGCTGCGCCTGCGCAAGGAAAGTTTCGGCACCGCCGACATCGGCGTCAGCAGCGACCGCGAGTCCGTGAAGACCGCGATCCAGGGTTTTGCAGACGCCTACAACACGCTGGCCAAGGCCATCACCGAGCAGACCAAATACGACCCCACGACCAAGGTCGGCGGCCCGCTGCAAGGCGACAGCGCAGCCACCGGTTTGCAGCGCCAGCTGCGCGGCCTGCTCAACGTGAGCTCGGGCGCGTCGGCCGTCTTTGCCCGCCTGGCGGACGTGGGCCTGCAAGGGCAGCGCGACGGCACGCTGTCGGTCGACAGCGCCAAGGTCGACAGCGCCACCGCCAACCTGACGGAGCTGAAAAAAGCCTTCGCCAACAGCGACCCCAACAACAGCAGCAACGACGGCTTCGCCCGCCGCTATGCCGCGCTGGCGACGCAGGTGCTGGGCAGCGACGGCAGCCTGAGCACACGCACCGAAGGCCTGCGTGACCGCCTCACGCGCAACGGCGAGGACCAGACCCGCGTGAGCGTGCGCGTGGAGCGCTACCAAGCGCGCCTGGTGGCGCAGTACACCGCCATGGACGCGAGCCTGTCGCGTCTGAACGCGCTGTCAAGCTACGTCACGCAGCAGATGGCGGCGCTCAACAAGTCGAGCAGCAGGAACTGAAGGCGCGACGGCCGGCCCGCGTCGAAGGCGGGACCCAGCGTTGCAGGAATGCCCGGAAAAGCCACGCTAAAACGTCATCCGCAAACGCGCGTTTCACGGCCTCAAGTGGCCCGGAGGGGAGCCGATAAACATTCATCCCAGCCTCCAAAGCGACGCCCCGCCGATGTTCGCAAGCCCCTACCCTCCCCGTTCCATGGCCCGCGCAATGCCGGGCAACCTGTACAGCCAGGTCGGTGTCGAAACCGGCGTCTCTGGCGCCAGCCCGCACCAACTGGTCGCGCTCTTGTTCGACGGCTTCATGGAAGCCCTGGCCCAGGGCCGCGGCGCCATGCGCAGCGGCCAGCTCGAAGCCAAGGGCATGGCCCTTGGACGCGCAGTGCGCATCGTCGAAGAAGGCCTGCGCGCCGGCCTTGACTTGAAAGCCGGCGGCACGCTGGCGCGCGACCTCGACGAGCTCTACACCTATCTCACGATGCGGCTGACGCTGGCCAACATCCGCAACGACGAAGCCATGCTCGACGAATGCCAGCGCCTGGTGCAGCCGCTGCGCGAAGCCTGGCAGGCCATCGACCCCGCCACGCGCAACGCGCAGGACGCGCGCTGATGAATTCGACCGCGGTGAACCGAGGATCCCAGATGGACCCGCAATTGCTGAGCTACTACGAAGCCATCGAACGCGCAAGCGCCGAGATGCTGAGCGCCGCACGCGCCGGCAACTGGGACGAAGTGGTCAAGCTTGAAGGCGCCTGCGTGCTGTTGATCAGCCAGCTCAAACATGCGGCGCAGGAGCCCAGCGACAGCGGCATG
>JAYUHT010000135.1:0-6347 GCA_043766725.1 Burkholderiales bacterium
GGCGCCCAGAATGGTTGGCACCATTGACAGCGCCAGCAGCCAATAGGTGTTGCGCAATACGCGGTTGCGTTGCGCGGCCAGCGTGCCGGTACCGGCAAAGTCGGGGGCGGTTTGCAGGCTCTGGTTCATGCGTTCTCCAACAAGGTGGTTGACTACAACGGCATGGACGCCGTAAGTTGATTCTAGTTCCGTGCGCCGGCTGTCAAGCCCCGGATTTCCGCGGACTCACTGGCGCACCTCGGTGCTCGCTTTCAAGCGCGTAGAGCCGTCTTCGCGGGTTTGACAGCTTTGTTGCGACTCCGCTTGGTGCGTGAAACGCCTGCCTCTATCGTTAATAGCTTCAACACATGGGGGCCGGCACATGAAAAGCAAGATGACATTGACGTTGGACGACGCGCGCGCCATGGCCGCGGCCGCCGAGGCGGAAGCGTTGCACAACAAGTGGGCGGTAGCGATTGCCGTGGTTGATGACGGCGGCCATGTCCTGTGGCTGCAGCGCCTGGATGGCGCGGCACCCATTTCGAGCGAGATCGCGCCGGCCAAGGCACGCACGGCAGCAATGGGCCGGCGTGAAAGCAAGGTCTATGAAGAAATGATCAACGCCGGGCGCACGGCCTTCCTCAGCGCACCCAGCCTGAGCGGCATGCTTGAAGGCGGCGTGCCGGTGATGGTTCAAGGGCAGTGCGTGGGGGCGGTTGGCGTGAGCGGGGTGAAGTCAGCCGAGGACGCGCAGATCGCGCGGGCCGGCATCGCCGCACTGGCGGTTTGATCCGCTAGAGCGCGCTGGCCGCCGCGCAGCAGCGGGTAGAATTCGGCGGTTTACCCACACACCCGCAGCCCCAGCGAAGCTCCCCTCGGTTTCCCCCCGGAACTGGCCAAGTCGAGCCATGCTGGGCGCGCGCAAACCGGAGTTTTCCCTTTGCAACCCGACCTGCCTGCCGCGCTGCTTGCCCTTGCAGACGGCACCACGTTCCTGGGCACCTCGATCGGTGCGCCCGGTCACAAGGTGGGCGAAGTGGTGTTCAACACCGCGCTCACCGGCTACCAAGAAATCCTTACCGATCCGAGCTATTGCCGCCAGATCGTCACCCTGACATATCCGCACATCGGCAATTACGGCATCAACACTGAAGACGCCGAAGCCACCCGGGTGCATGCTGCCGGCCTGATCATTCGCGACCTGCCGGTGCGGGTGTCCAACTTCCGCCACACGCTCACCCTGAGCCAGTACCTGCGCAACGAAGGCACGGTGGCGCTGGCCGACATCGACACGCGTCGGCTCACGCGCATGCTGCGCAACCAGGGCGCGCAAAACGGTTGCATCACCGCGTACGCACCCGGCCATACGCCCACGCCGGCCGATGTGGCGCAAGCCCTGGCACGCGCTCGCTCGGCACCCAACATGGTGGGTCAAGATCTGGCCCAGGTGGTGTCGGTGCGCGAGCCCTATGAATGGACGCAGACCGAATGGGCCCTGGGCTCAGGCTACGGCACCCAGGCCAGCGCCCGGTTCCATGTAGTGGCCTTCGACTTTGGCATCAAGCACAACATCCTGCGCATGCTGGCCAGCCGCGGCTGCCGCATCACCGTGGTGCCGGCGCGCACGCCTGCGGCGCAAGTGCTGGCCATGCAACCTGATGGTGTGTTCTTGTCCAACGGACCGGGCGACCCGCAACCTTGCGATTACGCGATCGAGGCCACGCGCCAGCTCATTGACGCCGGCTTCCCCACCTTCGGCATTTGCCTAGGCCACCAGATCATGGCGCTGGCCTCGGGTGCCAAGACCTACAAGATGAAGTTTGGCCACCACGGCGCCAACCACCCGGTGAAAGACCTGGCCAGCGGGCGCGTCAGCATCACCAGCCAGAACCACGGGTTCGCGGTCGATGAAGCCAGCCTGCCGGCCAACTTCAGGCCCACCCATGTGAGCTTGTTCGATGGCACCGTGCAGGGTCTGGAGCGCACCGACCGCCCGGCCTTTTGCTTCCAGGGCCACCCCGAGGCCTCGCCCGGCCCGCATGACATTGCTTACCTGTTTGATCGGTTCACAGCGCTGATGGAGAAGAAGAATGCCTAAGCGCACCGACATTCAAAGCGTGCTGATCATCGGCGCCGGCCCGATCATCATCGGCCAGGCTTGCGAGTTCGATTACTCCGGTGCCCAGGCCTGCAAGGCGCTGCGCGAAGAGGGCTACCGGGTGGTGCTGGTGAACAGCAACCCGGCCACCATCATGACCGACCCCAACATGGCCGATGCCACGTATGTGGAGCCCATCACCTGGCAGGTGCTTGAACGCATCATCGCCAAGGAACGCCAGGCCTTCCCCGGCGAGAAGATGGCGCTGCTGCCCACCATGGGCGGGCAAACGGCACTGAACTGCGCGCTTGAGCTGCATAAGCACGGCGTGCTGGCCAAGTACGGCGTAGAGATGATCGGCGCCAACGAGCGTGCCATCGAAAAGGCCGAAGACCGCCTGAAGTTCAAAGATGCGATGACCTCCATCGGCCTGGGCTCGGCGCGCAGCGGCATCGCGCATTCGTTCGACGATGCCTTGGCCGTGCAGCGCAGCATTGCCGAGCAGACCGCAGGTACCGGCTTTCCCATCGTCATTCGCCCCAGCTTCACGCTCGGCGGCACGGGCGGCGGCATCGCCTACAACCCGGCCGAGTTCGAAGAGATCTGCAAGCGCGGGCTGGACTTGTCGCCCACCAAGGAATTGCTGATCGAAGAGTCGCTCATCGGCTGGAAAGAGTTCGAGATGGAAGTGGTGCGTGACCGCGCCGACAACTGCATCATCGTGTGCGCCATCGAGAACCTCGACCCCATGGGCATCCACACGGGCGACTCGATCACCGTGGCGCCGGCGCAGACCCTCACCGACAAGGAATACCAGCTCCTGCGCAACGCCAGCATCGCCATCCTGCGCGAGATTGGCGTGGACACCGGCGGCTCGAACGTGCAGTTCAGCATCAACCCGGTTGACGGCCGCATGGTGGTGATCGAGATGAACCCGCGCGTCAGCCGCTCTTCAGCGCTGGCCTCCAAGGCCACCGGCTTTCCGATCGCCAAGGTGGCCGCCAAGCTGGCGGTGGGCTACACGCTCGATGAGCTGCGCAACGACATCACCGGCGGCGCCACACCGGCGAGCTTCGAGCCGAGCATCGACTATGTGGTCACCAAAATCCCGCGTTTCGCGTTCGAGAAGTTCCGCGAAGCCGACCCGCACCTGACCACGCAGATGAAGAGCGTGGGCGAGGTGATGGCCATTGGCCGCACCTTCCAGGAAAGCTTCCAGAAGGCGCTGCGTGGCCTGGAGACCGGCATCGACGGCCTGAGCGAACGCAGCAGCGACCGTGACGAAATCATCGAAGAAATCGGCGAAGCCGGGCCCGAGCGCATCCTGTATGTGGCCGATGCCTTTCGCATCGGCATGAGCCTGGACGAGATCTTTGCCGAAACCGCGATCGACCCCTGGTTCCTGGCGCAGATCGAGCAATTGGTCAACGCCGAGTTGGCGCTCAAGGGCCGCAGCATCCAGGCCCTGAGCCTGGCCGAGTTGCGCCAACTCAAGCGCATGGGCTTTTCAGACAAACGCCTGGCGCGGCTGCTGGGCGCCAAGCAACGCGAAGTGCGCGAACGCCGCCATGCCCTGGGCCTGCGCCCGGTGTACAAGCGCGTGGACACTTGCGCGGCCGAGTTCGCCACGCAAACCGCGTACATGTATTCCACGTACGACGAGGAATGCGAAGCCGAGCCCAGCACGCGGCGCAAGATCATGGTGTTGGGTGGTGGGCCGAACCGCATCGGCCAGGGCATCGAGTTCGACTATTGCTGCGTGCACGCCGCGCTGGCCATGCGCGAAGACGGCTACGAAACCATCATGGTCAACTGCAACCCGGAGACGGTGAGCACCGATTACGACACCAGCGACCGGCTGTACTTCGAGCCGGTCACCCTGGAAGACGTGCTCGAAATCGTGGCCAAGGAAAAGCCCGAAGGCGTGATCGTGCAGTACGGCGGGCAAACCCCGCTGAAGCTGGCGCTGGAGCTCGAAGCCAACGGCGTGCCCATCATCGGCACCTCGCCCGACAGCATTGACGTGGCTGAAGACCGCGAGCGTTTTCAACAGTTACTGCATCAGTTAGGTCTTCGCCAACCGCCGAATCGCACGGCGCGCACCGAAGACGCCGCGCTCGCCCTGGCGCACGAAATCGGCTACCCGCTGGTGGTGCGGCCGAGCTACGTGCTGGGCGGGCGGGCGATGGAAATCGTGCATGGCGACAAGGACCTCGAACGCTACATGCGCGAAGCCGTGAAGGTGTCGGAAAAATCGCCCGTGCTGCTCGATCGCTTTCTTGACGATGCCATTGAGGTTGATGTCGACTGCATCAGCGACGGCACTGACGTGATGATCGGCGGCATCATGGAGCACATCGAACAGGCCGGCGTGCACAGCGGTGACTCGGCCTGCTCGCTGCCACCCTATTCACTACCGGCAGCACTGCAAGATGAACTGCGCCGCCAGACCACGCTCATGGCCAAGGCCTTGAAGGTGGTGGGGCTGATGAACGTGCAGTTCGCCATTCAAGGGCAGGGCGACGCTGCGGTGGTGTTCGTGCTTGAGGTGAACCCGCGTGCCTCGCGCACCGTGCCGTTCGTCTCCAAGGCCACCGGGCAGGCCCTGGCCAAGATTGCCGCGCGGTGCATGGCCGGCCAGCGCTTGAAGGATCAAAAAGGCCTGGGCGGTGTGCCGCCGCACGAGGTGATCCCGCCGTACTTCAGCGTCAAGGAAGCGGTGTTCCCGTTCAACAAGTTCCCGGGTGTCGACCCCATCCTGGGCCCGGAAATGCGTTCCACCGGCGAGGTGATGGGCGTGGGCCGCAGCTTCGGCGAGGCCATGCTGAAGAGCCAGCTTGGCGCGGGCTCGCGCTTGCCTACGTCGGGCACGGTGGTCATCACGGTGAAAGACAGCGACAAGGCGCGAGCCGTGAAAGTGGCCGGTGAGCTGATGCGCCAGGGCTTCAAACTCGTGGCCACCAAGGGCACGGCGCAGGCCATTGCCGCTGCGGGGCTGGTCGTGCAAGTGGTGAACAAGGTGAAGGACGGGCGGCCGCACATCTCAGACCTGATCAAGGCCGGCGACATCCAGCTCGTGTTCAGCACGGTCGATGAAACGCGCACGGCGATCGCCGATTCGCGCCACATCCGCACCGCGGCGCTGGCCAATCGCGTCACGTACTACACCACCATGGCCGGCTGCGAAGCCGCCACCGAAGCCATGAAGCACCAGGCCAACCTCAGCGTCGTGTCGCTGCAGGAACTGCACCGCGAGCTGCATTGAAGCGCTGCATGACGCGCTGTTAAACTCGAATCACCCCCGCCGCTGCGCGTGCCTGCAACCAGGCGTCTCGCGGCGGCTTGCTTTTTACCCAACAGGTTTTGCACATGGCCACCATTCCCCTCACGAAGCGCGGCAACGAGAAACTCAAGGCCGAGCTGCATCAGCTCAAGACCGTCGAGCGCCACGCGGTGATCCAGGCCATCAGCGAGGCCCGCGCGCAGGGTGACTTGTCCGAGAACGCCGAGTACGAAGCGGCCAAGGACAAGCAAGGCTTCATTGAAGGGCGCATTCTCGAAATCGAAAGCAAACTGGCGGCTGCACAGGTCATCGACCCGGCCACGTTGAATGCTGACGGCCGCGTGGTCTTCGGTGCCACGGTCGAGCTTGAAGACGAAGATTCGGGCGCGCGCCCGACCTATCAAATCGTGGGTGACGACGAGGCCGACCTGAAGTTGGGCCTGATCTCGATCAGCAGCCCCCTGGCGCGTTCACTCATCGGCAAGGAAGTGGGCGACGTGGCCGAAGTGCAGGCGCCTGGCGGCCTGCGGCACTACGAAGTGATCGAGGTCAAGTACATCTGAGCGGGGCGACGCGTGCTTGAACGCAAACGCGCAGCAGTCTTTCAGGACTGACGCTTCTTCACGCTGGTGGTGCTGCGCTTCTTGCCACGCTTGATCAAGCCGCCGGCGGTGACGCGCTGGTTGCCCAGGATCGTTACCTTGCGCACCTGAGGGCGCTGGTTGGCGCTGCCGGCCACGGTGAGCAGTTTCACCACCCGTGGGCCGGCCTGCCGGTCATCACGCGGCGCGGCGCGCGGTTTATCTTCAAGCGGCCGCCACAGCACCAACAGCTTGCCGATGTGTTGAATGGGCGCGGCGTTCAAGTCAGCTGCCAATTGCTGCAAGAAGGTCTCGCGCACCGCGCGGTCGTCGTTGAAGACGCGCACCTTGATCAGGCCATGCGAGGCCAGGGCCAGTTCGGCTTCCTTCAACACGGCGGCAGTCA
>JAYUHT010000136.1:0-6346 GCA_043766725.1 Burkholderiales bacterium
GTAGCGCACTTTCACGCCGTTGTCGCTGAGGTAGTCGGTCAACTGCTCGGCCATGCGCTTGGTCAGGGTAGTGATGAGCACGCGCTCGTTGATTTGTGCGCGCAGGCGAATCTCTTGCAGCACATCGTCAACTTGGTGCGCGGCAGGGCGCACTTCGCACATCGGGTCGACCAAGCCAGTGGGGCGGACGAGTTGCTCCACCACCTGGCCGGCGTGCCGGTCTTCATAGTCCGCTGGCGTGGCAGACACGAACACCACCTGGCGCATCTTGCCTTCGAATTCCTCGAACTTCAGCGGCCGGTTGTCCAGCGCGCTGGGCAGGCGAAAGCCGTACTCCACCAGCGTGGTCTTGCGCGCCCGGTCGCCGTTGTACATGCCGCCAAACTGGCCGATCAGCACGTGGCTTTCGTCCAAGAACATGATGGCGTCGCGCGGCAAGTAGTCCACCAGCGTGGGCGGCGGCTCACCCGGCTGGGCGCCCGAAAGGTGCCGCGTGTAGTTTTCGATGCCCTTGCAGTGCCCCACTTCGACCAACATTTCCAGGTCGAACCGGGAGCGCTGCTCCAGGCGCTGGGCCTCGACCAGCTTGCCGGCTTTCACCAGCTCATCCAGCCGCTCGCGCAGCTCAACCTTGATCGTCTCCACTGCCGCCACCACACGGTCGCGCGGCGTCACGTAGTGGCTGCTGGGGTAGACGGTGAAGCGCGGAATCTTTTGCCGGATGCGGCCGGTGAGCGGGTCGAGCAACTGCAAAGACTCCACCGCATCGTCAAACAACTCGATGCGCAGCGCCAGCTCGGAGTGCTCGGCCGGAAAGACGTCGATGGTGTCGCCGCGCACGCGGAAGGTGCCGCGCGAAAAATCGGTTTCGTTGCGCTGGTATTGCATGCGGATCAACTGCGCGATGACGTCGCGCTGGCCCATCTTGTCGCCCACGCGCAGCGTCATCACCATGCGGTGATAGTCCTGCGGCGAGCCGATGCCGTAGATGGCACTCACCGAGGCCACGATGACCACATCGCGCCGCTCCAGCAGGCTTTTGGTGGCACTCAGGCGCATCTGCTCGATGTGCTCGTTGATCGAGCTGTCTTTCTCGATGAACAGGTCGCGCTGCGGCACATAAGCCTCGGGCTGGTAGTAGTCGTAGTAGCTGACGAAGTACTCCACCGCGTTCTTCGGAAAGAACTCGCGGAACTCGCTGTACAGCTGCGCGGCCAAGGTCTTGTTCGGCGCGAAGACGATGGCCGGACGGCCCATGCGCGCGATCACGTTGGCCATGGTGAAGGTCTTGCCTGAGCCGGTCACGCCCAGCAACGTCTGGAAGCTCAAGCCATCTTCGATGCCTTGCGAAAGCTGGTCGATGGCGGTGGGCTGGTCACCGGCTGGCAGGTAGGGCTGGTAGAGCTGGAACGGCGAATCAGGGAAGGTGACGAATCGTCCCTCGGCGGCGGCGCTCGGCACAGCAACGGCTTCGGTCATGGGCGGCTTTCGACGGTGGGCAATTTAGAATCGGGCGCCTTGCCAGCAGCACTGCGCCGGCATGGCAACCCGACAGCGTAGCGCACCTGCGTCTGTTGAAGCTAGACCTCCCCCACTACGGTTCATTTCGCTGCGGCGCTGCCGCGCCCTGGAGCTTTGCATGTCTTTGTTTTCCGCCATCACCCTGGCCCCGCGTGACCCCATCCTCGGTTTGAACGAGCAGTTCGCGGCCGACCCCAACCCGGCCAAGGTAAACCTCGGCGTGGGCGTTTATTTCGACGCCGCCGGCAAGCTGCCGGTGTTGCAGTGCGTGCAGGCCGCAGAAGCGCAAATGGCCAGCGCCGTGAAACCGCGCGGCTACCTGCCCATTGACGGCATCGCCGCGTATGACCGTGCCGTGCAGGAACTGGTTTTTGGCAGCGACAGTGCCGTCTTGGCCACAAGCCGCGTGGCCACCATTCAGGCACTGGGTGGCACGGGCGGGCTGAAGGTGGGCGCCGATTTTCTCAAGCGCATGAACCCCGCTGCCACCGTGCTGATCAGCGACCCGAGCTGGGAAAACCACCGCGCGCTGTTCACCAACGCCGGCTTCGAAGTCGGCACCTACCCGTACTACGACGCCGCCACGCGCGGCATCCGCTTCCAGGCCATGCTGGACGGCCTGAACAGCGCCGCGGCCGGCACCGTGGTCGTGCTGCATGCCTGCTGTCACAACCCCACCGGCTGCGACCTCACGCCGGCACAGTGGATCCAGGTGGTGGCCACGGTGAAGGCGCGCGGCTTGGTGGCGTTCCTGGATCTGGCCTACCAAGGCTTTGGCGATGGCCTGATTGAGGACGGCGCGGTGGTGCAGCAGTTCTTGCGAAGCGGCGTCGGCTTCTTCGTGGCCACGTCGTTCTCCAAAAGCTTTTCGCTTTACGGTGAACGTGTCGGCGCCTTGAGCGTGGTGTGCGACAGCCAAGACGAAGCGCAGCGCGTGCTCAGCCAATTGAAGATCGTCATCCGCAGCAACTACTCCAACCCGCCCACGCATGGCGCCCAGGTGGTGACCACGGTACTCGGCACGCCCGCGCTGCGTGCGCAATGGGAAGCAGAACTCGCCAGCATGCGCTTGCGCATTCGAGACATGCGCAGCGCGCTGGTGCAAGGCCTGGCCCAGGCCGGCGTGACGCAGGATGTGAGTTACATCACCGCGCAAAAAGGCATGTTCAGCTATTCGGGCCTGAGCTCGGCCCAGATGCAGCGCCTGCGCAATGAGTTCGGCGTATATGGCGTCGATTCAGGGCGCATTTGCGTGGCCGCACTGAACCTGCAAAACATCGGCCAGGTGGCGCGCGCCGTTGCCCAAGTGATGTAGGCCGCAACGGCGCCGCGTTTCGGAAGATCAGCCTGGGTTGCGTGGCCTCAAGATCACACCGGCTGGTGTTTTTGTGCACTGCAACATAGAATATCTGCCATCACGCCAGATGAGGTGAAACGCGATGGTTGGGCCCTGCCCCGGCCCGCGTTCAACAACAAGGCCAACCACCATGCTTTACCAGCTCTACGAAACCCAACGCGCCCTGATGGCGCCGTTTGCCGAGTTCGCCAGCGCTTCGGCGCGCCTGTACAGCCACCCGCTTTCACCTCTATCGCATTCGCCACTGGCGCAGCGCGTTTCGGCCGGCCTGGAACTGATGCATCGGCTGGCCAAAGACTACGAAAAGCCCGAATTCAACATCACCGCGGCCACGGTGAACGGCATCGAGATTGCGGTGCAGCAGCAAGTGGCGCTGCAAAAGCCGTTTTGCCGGCTGCTGCGCTTCAAGCGCTTCAGCGACAACACCCAGGCGCTTGACGTGATGAAAGGCCAACCCACCGTGCTGGTGGTGGCGCCGCTTTCAGGCCACCACTCCACGCTGTTGCGCGACACGGTGAAGAACCTGCTGCACGACCACAAGGTCTTCATCACCGACTGGACCGACGCACGCATGGTGCCCCTGCGCGACGGCGCCTTCCACCTCGACGACTACGTCGCCTATGTGCAGGAATTCATCCGCCACATCGGCCCTCATGTGCACGTGATTTCAGTCTGCCAGCCCACCGTACCGGTGCTGGCCGCCGTGTCGTTGCTGGCCAGCGCTGGCGAGGCCTTGCCGCGCAGCATGACCATGATGGGCGGGCCAATCGATGCGCGCCTGAGCCCCACGGCGGTGAACAACCTGGCCACCAACAAGAGCCATGGCTGGTTCAAATCGAATGTGATCTACCGCGTGCCGGCCAATTTTCCTGGTGCCGGCAGGCCGGTTTACCCGGGCTTCTTGCAACACACCGGCTTCGTGGCCATGAACCCCGACCGGCATTTGAAATCGCACTACGACTACTTTCGCGATTTGATCCGCGGCGACGATGACAGCGTGGACTCGCACCGCGAGTTCTACGACGAATACAACGCCGTGCTCGACATGCCGGCCGAGTACTACCTGGACACCATCAAGACCGTGTTCCAAGACTTCGCGTTGGTCAACGGCACCTGGGTCATCCAGGGCCAGGCGGTGCGCCCGCAAGACATCTCGGGCACGGCCTTGCTCACCATTGAAGGCGAGCTGGACGACATATCCGGCGCCGGCCAGACCCATGCCGCGCACGCCTTGTGCACCGGCATCCCGCGCGAGCGGCAGTTCCGCCACGACGCACTGGGTGCCGGGCATTACGGCATCTTTTCAGGCCGGCGTTGGCGTGAAGACGTTTACCCCAAAGTGCAGGCCTTCATTGCCCGGTTCGACCAGGAAGCTGGCGCCGCAGCACGCCCTCGCATCGGCCCGGCCAAGGCTGCGGCAAAGGTGAAAAAGGCAAAGTGATAATCCGGCGGTGACCCCACCCGCCGAGCTTGCCGAGTTGCTGAACGCGGCGTTGCCGCAGACCCAGTGCACGCGCTGCGGCTACCCTGATTGCCGCAGCTACGCCCAGGCCATGGCCAGCGGCCAGGCCGACATCAACCATTGCCCGCCGGGCGGCGCCGAAGGCATCGTGCGCCTGGCAGCGCTGTGCGGGCGACCCCCCCAACCCCTGGATGCCAGTAACGGCAGCGAGGGCCCGCGCGCGGTGGCCGTGATCGATGAAGCCTGGTGCATTGGCTGCACGCTGTGCATCAAGGCCTGCCCGGTGGATTGCATCGTCGGCGGCTCCAAGCTCATGCACACCGTGGTGCAGGCCGACTGCACGGGTTGCGAGCTGTGCCTGCCCGTGTGCCCGGTGGACTGCATCGTGATGTTGCCGGTGACCGGCACGCGCACCGGCTGGGCCGCCTGGAGCGCGCCACAAGCCGATGCCGCGCGCCAGAGTTATGCCTGGCACCAACAACGGCTTGAACGCGATCAGCGCGAAAACAATGAACGCCTTGCAGGCAAGGCCGCGGCCAAACTGGCCGAGCTGGAAGCCGCCGCCGCGGCCGGTGGCGCCGACGCTGAAGCGCTTGAACGCAAACGCGCCGTGGTGGCCGCGGCCGTGGCGCGCGCGGCGCAAACCCCGCGTTGAGCAGAAAGCCGCAAGCCCCGGAAATGATTGACGCCAACGTCGAGCCGTTCTTTGCCACGCTGCGCGCAGCCAACCCCAGCCCGCAGCCGGAACTGGTGTACAGCAGCGCGTTCGAGCTGCTGGCGGCGGTGCTGCTGTCGGCCCAGGCCACCGACGTGAGCGTGAACAAGGCCACGCGCGCGCTGTTCACACAGGCACCCACGCCCCAGCGCATGCTCGCGCTCGGCCTGCCCGCGGTGGAGCAGCACATCCGCACCATCGGTCTGTTCCGCAGCAAGGCCCGCCACCTGATGCAAAGCTGTGCCTTGCTGATGCAGCGCCATGGCGGCCAGGTGCCGCGCGAGCGCGAGGCCTTGCAGGCGCTGCCCGGCGTGGGCCGCAAAACCGCCAATGTCGTGCTCAACGTGGCCTTCGGCGAGCCCACACTGGCGGTGGACACGCATGTCTTTCGCGTCGCCAACCGCACGGGGCTGGCTCGGGGCAAGACACCGCTCGAAGTTGAGATGGGCTTGCTGCAGCGCATACCGCGCGCGTACCTGGCGCATGCCCACCATTGGCTCATCCTGCATGGCCGCTACGTCTGCCAGGCCCGCACCCCACGCTGCGGCGAGTGCGCCGTGGCGTCGCTGTGCGATTCGGCGCCGCCACCTGGCTCTCGCTGACCCCGCCCCTACAATGACCTGCGATGCCAGCACCAGCCCCACAACAGCTTGAAGAACTCATAGGTCGAGTCGATCGGCTGGTGCTTCGGCACGGCGAGTTGCAACGCACCAACGGCTTACTCACCGAGCAGCTTCACGCCGTGAGCAGCGAGCGCGACAGCTTGCGTTCCCGCCTCGCCGCGGCGCGTGCCCGCATCGACGCTCTGCTTGAGCGCCTGCCCGCCGAGCCCGGCACGCCTGCAGGGGGCTCATGAAGCAAATTGAAGTCACCATCCTGGGGCAAAGCTACATGCTGGGCTGCCCTGAAGGCGGCGAGGCGCTGCTGCGCCAAGCCGTGGCCCAGGTGCACCTCGAAATGAGCGCCATTCGCGATGCCGGCAAGGTCAAGGCGCGTGAGCGCATCGCGGTGTTGGCCGCGCTGAACCTGGCCTATCAAGTGGCTGAAGGCGCCCCGCACGCGGCCACGGCGCAGCAAGCCGTAAGTGCATCGACCACGGAGCAGGACCTGAGCGCAGTCATGGCGCGCATCGATGCGGTGCTCGGTGATGACGGGCAGTTGTTGTGAATTTCAATGCGCGCGCGGCCCGGGCCCAGGTCTAGAATGGATTCGTCCGTTGCATTCGCGTGGGTTTTAATTTCCTTGAACCGATGCTCATAGAGCTAGGGCTTGGAACATCGCCCGGCAGGTG
>JAYUHT010000137.1:0-6336 GCA_043766725.1 Burkholderiales bacterium
CGTCTTCAGCGTCGGGTCGGCCTTGAGTGGCAGGTCGAGCACGTCGCAGAACACCTGCCACTGCGCGTCGCTCACCGCGGCCAAAAAGATCTGCTCGCCGTCTTTCACCGTGAACACGTCGTACACCGCCCAGGGATTGTCGCGCGCGGGCATGGGTGCGGGGTGCTTGCCCGTCATGGCGTACTGCAACATGTGCTGGCCCATGAGGAAGACGTTGTTCTCGTACAGCGCAGACTGAACTTCCATACCCTTGCCGGTGATGCCGCGCTGGATGAGCGCACCCAGCGTGCCGATGGCACCGAACATGCCGCCCATGATGTCGTTCACGCTGCTGCCGGCACGCAGCGGGTCGCCGGGGCGGCCGGTCATGTAGGCCAGGCCGCCCATCATCTGCACCACTTCATCGAGCGCGGTGCGGTGTTCATACGGCCCGGGCAAAAACCCCTTGTGCGCCACGTAGATCAGGCGTTGGTTGTGCGGCGCCAGCGCGGCGTAATCGAGGCCGTATTGCTTCAAGGCGCCGGGCTTGAAGTTTTCAGCCACGACATCGGCGCTTAACGCCAGCTTGCGTGCGACTGTGGCGCCGGCCGCCTGTTTCAAGTCGATGCGGATGCTTTTCTTGTTGCGGTTGAACATGGGGAAGAAGCCCGCGCCCGCGCCGAGCAGGCGGCGCGTGGCCTCGCCTTCAATCGGCTCGACCTTGATGACTTCAGCCCCCATGTCGGCCAGCACCATGCCGCAGGTGGGGCCCATCACCATGTGGGTGAATTCAACGACCCGCAAGCCCGCCAGCGGCTGCGGGGTATCGGCTGCATTCATGCGGCCACCGTCTTGGGCAGGCCGGCGCGCCAGATGTGGCCGTGCAGGGTTTCGCCCTCCAGCCATTGCGCCATGCGCCCGCGCAGTGCCATCAACTGCGCGAAGCTCAAGCCCGTGGGCTGGCCCATGCTGGCAAAGAGATAGGCCACGTCTTCGGTGGCCACGTTGCCGCTGGCGCCCGGCGCATGCGGGCAGCCGCCAATGCCGCCTAGGCAGGCATCGAAGCGGCGCACGCCCACGTTCCAGGCGGCATACACATTGGCCAGCCCCAGGCCGCGCGTGTCGTGAAAGTGGCCGCAGACCAGCTTGCTGCCGGCCACCTTGAAGCCTTGCTCAAACAGCGCCGCCACCTGCGCCGGGTCGGCGTAGCCGACGGTGTCGGCCAGGCCCACGCGATCCACGCCGGCATCGAGTGCGGCGCGCACCAGGCGCAACACTTCGGCGGGCTCGACCCGGCCTTGGATCGTGCAGCCAAAGGCGGTGCTCAGGCCGACTTCGATCAAACAGCTTGAGCCCACAGCGTCGCGCTCGGCCACGATGGTGGCAATGTCGCGCACCACCTCATCGGGCGGGCGGCGCATGTTGGCCAGGCTGTGCGCATGGCTGGCCGAAAGCGGCAGCAGCATCGAATGTGCGCCTACTTCCAGCGCACGCATGGCGCCCTTCAGGTTGGGCACCAACACCGAGACTTCGAGCCCCGGCAGGGTCTTGGCAAAGGCCACCAGTTCAGCGGTGTCAGCCAGTTGCGGCAACAGCTTGGGCGGCACGAAAGAGCCGACTTCGATTTCGCGCAGGCCGGCGTCATAAGCAGCTTGCAGCCACTGCAGCTTGTGCGCGGTGGGCACGACGCGGGCGATGCTTTGCAGGCCATCGCGCAAGCTGACTTCGCGGATGGAGACGGGGTTGGCGCGAGTGTTCATGGGGCATGACTGTAGCCCGGCGGCGCGCAGCGCAGGGCTCACGCGAACCGAAACGAAATCGACCCCAGCGCCCCGAAATCAACATGAAAGTTGTCGCCCGCCACGGCCGTGGCCGGGCGGGTGAACGAGCCGGCCAGCACCACATCGCCGGCGTTCAACTGCTCGCCATGCGGTGCCAATTTGTTGGCCAGCCAGGCCACGCCCTTGGCCGGGTGGTTCAGCACCGCGGCGGCCAGGCCGGTTTCTTCGATCACGCCGTTCTTGTGCAGCAGCGCGCCGACCCAGCGCAAGTCCACCGCATCGGGCTTCACGGGCCGGCCGCCCAGCACGATGCCGGCGTTGGCGGCAAAGTCTGCAATCGTGTCGTAGACCTTGCGCGGCGCCTTGGTGTCGCGGTCAAACTGCTCGATGCGTGCGTCAATGATTTCCACCGCTGGGCTCACGTACTCGGTGGCGGCCAGCACCTCGAACAGCGTCACGTCCGGGCCCTTGAGCGCGCGCCCGAGGATGAACGCCAGCTCCACTTCCACGCGCGGGGCGATGAAGCGGCTGATGGGGATGTCAGCGCCGGCTTCGAAGAACATGTCGTCCATCAGCGGCGCGTAGTCGGGCTCGTCGATCTGGCTGGACAGCTGCATGGCGCGCGACGTGAGGCCGATCTTGCGGCCCTTGATGACGCGGCCATCAGCAAGCTCAAGCGCCACCCACGCGCGCTGGATGGCGTAGCCGTCGGCCACCGTCATGTGGGGGTGTTGCCGGGAGAAGTGGCGCAGGGGCGTGCGCGCGTTGCGCGCGTTGTAGAGCTGCTGGGCCAGGCTGGCGATGGTGGCGGCGTCGAGCATGGTCAAGCCTTGGTGAACAGCGGGTGCAGGTTGCCCAACTTGGCGTCGAAGACTTCGCTGCCTTCGTCTATTTGAAACGTTAGCCCCATGGGCCGCTTGGCCAGCAGCGGCGCAAAGTGTTCGCGCAAGGTGGCCGAGAAGGCCGCGCCCGCGGCCTGGTGCACAGCGGCGCTGCGGCCCTTGGCCATGCGCAGGTTCAGATACATGAAGGCATAGTCGCGCGCGCCATCGGCCACCGCGTGGTGCGCAGTGGGGGTGGCCAGCACGCGCGTGCCGCCGGTGGGAAAAACCTGCGCGCCGCTCTCATCGCGCAGCGCCAGCATGGTGTCGGCCAGCTTGCGGCACAGCACGGGCATGTCTGTTTCAGCGTCGAGCTGCGGGGTGTAGAGGATGACGAGGTGGGGCATGCTGCCTTCCCATCAAACCAGTGGCACGACCGGAAACACGGCATTGATCTGCCCCGTGCCCGAGCTGCCGAAGTACGGCGTGATGACCTCCACGCCCTGCGTGTACGTGCGCCCGCCCAGCGCGCCCAGCAGCATGGCGGTGTCGTGCATGCCGCCTTCGCCCCAGCATTTTTCGTTGTACAGGGGCAGCATGTCGATGAAGGTGGCCCAGTCGCCGCGCTGCCACATGGCCACCACGGTCCGGTCCATGGTTTCGAGGAACGGATCCCACACCTTGTGCATGAACTGCGGGCCCTGGCCGTTGTTGGCAAAGTGGTGGCTGAGCGAGCCACTGGCAAACACCGCCACGGTGCCGCTGTACTGCTCTTCTATTGCGCGGCGCACGGCCAGGCCGAAGCGCGCGCTCTCGGCCAGGTCGTGCCACATGCACCAACCGCTGATGCAGACGACCTTGAAATGCTGGTCTGCGTTCATGTAGCGCATCGGCACCAGGGTGCCGTATTCGAGTTCCAGCGTGGTGCTGCTGTGCGCCTGGGTGCGCACGCCCATGTCATTGGCCATGCGGCCGATGGCCTGGCCCAGCTCCACATTGCCCGGGTAGGCGTAAGGCATGTTGTGGATGAAGTGCGGCAGCTCGTTGCTGGTGTACACGCCGCTGAAACTGGGTGCGCAGTTGATGTGATAGTCGGCATTCACCAGCCAGTGCACGTCGAACACCACGATGGTGTCCACACCCAAGGCACGGCAGCGGCGGCCGATTTCAACGTGGCCGTCGATCGCCGCCTGGCGGCAGCCCTTGTGCGGGCCTTCCAGCTCGCTGAGGTACATCGACGGCACATGCGTGATCTTGGCGGCGAGTGCAAGCTTGCCCATGATCAAACTCCCCAATGCGGAATGTGGTGCGAGCCCAGGCTGACGCACACGTTCTTCGGCTCCAGAAACACCTCGTAGCTCCAGGTGCCGCCTTCGCGCCCGGTGCCGCTGGCCTTGGTGCCGCCGAAGGGTTGACGCAGGTCGCGCACGTTCTGGCTGTTGACGAAGCACATGCCGGCTTCGATGGCCGCGGCCACGCGGTGGGCGCGGCCGAGGTTCTCGGTCCAGACATAACTGCTCAGCCCATAGGCAATGTCGTTGGCCTGATGAATGGCGTCGGCCTCGTCTTTGAACGGAATCAGGCAGGCCACCGGGCCGAAGATTTCTTCCTGCGCAATGCGCATGCGGTTGTGCACATCCGCAAACACCGTGGGCAGCACGAAGTTGCCGCGTTGCAGGTGGGCCGGCAAATCGGGCTGGGCCAGGCCGCCGCACAGCAAGCTGGCGCCTTCGCGCGGGCCGGCTTCGATGTAGCTGCGCACCTTGTTCAAGTGGGCCGGGCTGATCATCGGCCCGACCAGCGTGTGCTCGCCCAGCGGGTCGCCCACGCTGATGCGCTGTGCGCGTTCTACGAAGCGCGCCACGAAGTCAGCGTAAATGCTTTGCTGCACCAGGATGCGGCTGCCCGCGGTGCAACGCTCACCGTTGTTGCTGAAGATCATGAACAGCGCGGCGTCGCGCGCGCGCGGCAGGTCAGCATCTTCAAACACCACGAACGGGCTCTTGCCGCCGAGTTCCATGCTGAACTTTTTCAACCCCGCGGCCTGCACGATGCGCTGGCCCGTGGCGGTGGAGCCGGTGAAGGAAATGGCGCGCACATCGGGGTGCGCGCACAGCGGCTCGCCAGCGGCCTTGCCGGTGCCGTGAACGATGTTGAACACGCCTGCCGGAATGCCCGCTTCAAGCGCCAGTTCACCCAGGGCCGCCGCGCTCATGGGCGAGAGTTCGCTCATCTTCAGCACCACCGTGTTGCCGAAGGCCAGCGCCGGCGCCAGCTTCCAGGTGGCCGTCATGAAGGGCACGTTCCACGGGCTGATCAGGGCGCACACGCCCACCGGGTGGAACAAGGTGTAGTTCAGGTGCGTGGGCGTGGGGTAGGTGTGGCCATCGACCCGCGTGCACATTTCAGCAAAGTAGTGAAAGTTGTCGGCCGCGCGCGGCACCAGTTGTTTGGCGGTTTGGCTGATCACCTGGCCGGTGTCGCGCGTTTCAATGTGGGCCAGTTGCGCCACCTGGCGGGTGATCAAGTCGCCCAGCTTGCGCAGCAACGCGGCGCGTTCGCCGGCCGGCCGCGCGGCCCAGGCTGGGAAGGCCGCCTTGGCCGCGGCCACCGCGGCGTTCACCTCGGCCGCGCCGCCCGCGGCCACCTCGGCCAGCACCTCTTGTGTGGCCGGGTTAACGGTTTCAAAGTAGTCACGGCCCGCCACCGCCTGGCCGTTGATGAGGTGATCAATGCGCATGGTGTGCTGGCTTCAGATGTCGGCGACGATGGTGTTGAGCAGGCGGCCAATGCTTTCGATTTCAGTCACGACCTCGTCGCCCACGTTGACGTTCACCACACCATCGGGCGTGCCGGTGAGGATGATGTCGCCCGGCGCCAGGCTCATGAAGCTGCTGAGGTAGGCAATCAGCTCGGGCACACGGTGGATCATGTTGGCCGTGCTGCCTTGCTGGGTGAGTTGGCCGTTGACGAAGGTGCGTAATGCCAGTTGATGTGGATCGTTAATCTCGTCTGCGCTCACCAGCCATGGGCCGATGGCGGTGGCCGCGTCGCGGTTCTTCACGCGCAGGTTGGGGCGGTACCAGTTTTCAAGGTAGTCGCGCACGGCGTAGTCGTTGGCCACGGTGTAACCGGCCACGTGGGCCAGGGCTTGCTCGGCGCGAATGTTCTTGGCCGGCTTGCCGATCACCACCGCCAGCTCGCATTCATAGTGCATGAACGCCACGCCTGGTGGGCGCGGCGTGTGGCCGCGGTGGCCAACCAGGCCGTTGCCGCCTTTGAAGAAGACCAGCGGCTCATCTCTGGCGTTAAGCGTGAGTTCGCGGCTCAGCTCTTTCACATGGTCTGCGTAGTTCAGGCCCAGCGCGATGATGGTGCCCACTTCGATGGGCGGCAACCACACGACCTCGGTTTCAGCCAGCACAAGGCCATTGGCGAGTTGCACGCCGCGCTCGTGCGGCACGGCCTCATGCACCGCGCCAGCATGGGCCACGCGCGCCTTCTTCATGCCTGCACCTGTTGTGCAACAAGCCGGATGTTCAGGCGGCCAACGCCTTCAATCGCCACGGCCACGCTCTGCCCGGCCCGCGCCAGGGGCGCACCAAACGCCGCGCCGAGCAGCAACACATCGCCGGCGTGCAGGGTCATGAATTCGCTCACGTCGCAGATCAGCCGTGCCACGTTGCGAATGCGCTGGGCGGTATCGGCTTCATGCACCAGCACGTCATCGACGAACACGAGAACGCGCAAGGCAT
>JAYUHT010000138.1:0-6323 GCA_043766725.1 Burkholderiales bacterium
CGAGGAAGAAGACGACCATGGCGTCGCGCCGGGCGCGCAACTCCAGCGTCTTCAGCGCCAGCAGCAGCACCAGCAGCGTCACGCCGGCCTGCTTGCCCATCAGCGTGCCTTCGGTCCACAGCGTGAGCAACAGGCCCACGCCCAGCACACCCACCACCGCCCAGCGCTTGGGCAGCGGCGCGTTGGCCAACGCGAGCTGGGCGCGCCACAGCAGCATCAGCGCACTGATGCCGCTGCACCACCATGGCAGGTGGCTGACATGCGGGGCCAGCGTCCACGCCACCACGGCCAACTGGAACAAGGTGTCGCGCGCGTCGCGCGGCAAGTTGCCGAAGCCGGGCCAGCGCGGCCGCTGCATAAAGCTGCTCAGCGCCACAGGGCCAAGGTCTCGAGCAAGTGGCGGCGGTGTGCTTCGCCTTGGCCCGGTGGCAGTTGCAGCCCAGGCAACTTCAGGCCATAGGCCATGCCGCTGTGTTCACCGGCCTGCACCCAGGCACACAGGCGGGCCAGGCGTTCTTCGATGTCGCCCAATTGCGTGGCATGCCAATCGAGCCACAGCTCGCGGCTGGCGCTGCTGCTGCCTTCGCGGCTGACGAGTTCGCCGGTGCGCGCCGCCTTCTTCCAGGCAATCTGGCGCAGCGTGTCGCCGCGGCGCCAGGCGCGCACGCCTTCGAGTTCGCTGCCTTCGCTGCGGCTGTTTGAGCTGTGTTCACCGCGCAGGGTGCGCGCGCTGGGCAGGGCCGCGGCGGGGCGTTCGGGCGCCGGGTAGGCCAGCACCCGCGCCGCCGGGCGCCACACGCTCCAGGCACGGAACAGGCCGAAGGGGAAGCGTGTTTCCACCACCAGCATCGGCACCGCATGCCAGCCGCGGCGCGGCGGCACCATGGTCAGCCGGGCGCTGGCCTGGCCTTGGGCGGGCACGTCGCACCACACGTCGTTCTGGCCCTGGCGGCGTTCTTGGGCGCCGGGCGCGCGCGCGCCGCGGCCCAGGCCGCGGCGTTCGCGGTAGCGCAAGCCCACGCCATGGCGCGCCGCGCCGGGGTTGGTCATCACCACTTCCAGCGTCACCGGCTCGCCGGCAAAGGCCGGCGGCGACGGCCGCAGGTGCAGGCTCAGCCCGCGCAGCACGCCATGCGTGATGTGCATCGACACCAAGCCGGCGCCGGCTAGCAGGAACGTGAGCGCATAACCCAGGTTGAGCTGGTAGTTGATGCTGCCGATGAGCAGCAGCAACACCAACACCGCAAAGGCCATGCCGCCCTTGGTGGGCATGATGTAGATGTTGCGCTGGGTGAGCTGCCAGTTGTCGCTTGCCGGCACGCGCGCCAGCCACCAGGCTTGCAGGCGCTGGCGCGCTGCCCACCAAGGCGGTGGCGCAGACGCGGTGTCGCGCAGCGTGGTGGCCGTCATCGGCAAATGTTCACGGGATGGCGATGGCCTCGATCATGGCCCGCACCTGTTCGATGCTGCCGCGGCCAGCACCCGAAACGGGTGTCAGGCGGTGCGCGATGGCCTGCGGCAGGATGGCCTGGATGTCGTCAGGCGCCACATAGTCGCGCTGCGCCATCAGCGCGCGCGCCTTGGCCGCGCGCAGCACCGCGATGCCGGCGCGCGGGCTCAGGCCTTCGGTGAACCATTGGCCGCTGCGCGTGGCGGCGATCAGGGCTTGCAGGTAGTCGAGCAGCGGGTCGGCGGCGCGCACCTTCAGCACCGCGGCCTGCACCTGCGCGAGTTGTTCGGGCGTCATCACGGCCTGCAGGCGGCCCACGGCGTCGCGCCGGTCTTCGCCGATGAGCAAAGCGCGTTCCGATGCACGGTCCGGGTAGCCCAGGGTGATGCGCAGCAAGAAGCGGTCGAGCTGGCTTTCGGGCAGCGGGTAGGTGCCGAGTTGCTCAGTCGGGTTTTGCGTGGCGATGACGAAGAACGGGCGGGGCAGGGCGCGCGTTTCGTTGTCCACTGAAACCTGCTGCTCTTCCATGGCTTCGAGCAGCGCGCTCTGGGTCTTGGGCCCGGCGCGGTTGATCTCATCGGCCAGCAGCACCTGCGTGAACACCGGGCCGGGGTGGAAGACGAAGGCTTCCTTGCTGCGCTCGAACACGCTCACGCCGATCAGGTCTGACGGCATCAAATCAGCCGTGAACTGCACGCGCGAGAACTTGAGGCCCAGCGACATGGCCAGGGCATGAGCCAGGGTGGTCTTGCCGACGCCGGGAACGTCTTCGATCAACAGGTGGCCGCCGGCCAGCAGGCAGGCCACGCCGTCCTCGATCTGCGTGCGTTTGCCGACAATGATCGTGCTAACCTGATCAACCAGTTTTGCAACAAGGCGCGCGAGTGAAACATCCATTCGCGTGACCATAACCGAAAAGGTTTGAGTGATGGGGTCTGCCACCGCGTACTACTGCCCTGCCGAGTGCCGATTGCACGACATGGGCGCCGGCCACCCCGAGCAGCCGCAACGGCTCGATGCCATCGCCGACCACCTCAAGGCCACCGGCCTGGACATCGCGCTGCGCATGCTCGATGCGCCAGATGTCACGCTTGAACAATTGGGCCGTGCCCATGAGTCCGGCCACGTGGCCGAGTTGTGCGACCTGATGGCCCAGGTGCAGGCCGAAGGCGGCAGGCGCGCCATCGACCCCGACACCACCGCCGGCGCCGGCACCTTCAAGGCCGTGTTAAAGGCCGCCGGCGCGGCGGTGGCGGCCACCGACGAAGTGTTGGCCGGCCGCGCACGCAATGCTTTTTGCGCGGTGCGCCCGCCCGGCCACCATGCCACGCGCGGCCAGGCGATGGGCTTTTGCTTCTTCAACAGCGTGGCCGTGGCAGCGCGCCATGCGCTCGATGTGCATGGGCTGGAGCGCGTGGCGATCGTCGACTTCGACGTGCACCATGGCAACGGCACCGAAGACATCATCGCCAACGATGAACGGGTGTTGATGGCCAGCATCTTCCAGCACCCGCTGTACCCTGGCAGCGGCGGCGTGCCGCTGGGCACCAACATGGTCAACGTGCCGCTGGCGCCGTATTCGCGCGGCGCGCAGTTGCGCCAGGCGGTGGAGCAGCAGTGGTTGCCGGCGCTGGAGGCCTTCAAGCCGCAGATGCTGTTCATTTCCGCCGGGTTCGACGCCCACCGCGAAGACGACCTGGGGCAACTCGGTTTCGTCGAAGCCGACTACACCTGGGTCACACAGCAGTTGATGGACGTGGCGCAGCGCCATGCCCAGGGGCGCATCGTGTCCTGTCTGGAGGGCGGTTACAACCTGAGCGCCCTGGCGCGCAGCGTGGCCGCGCATCTGCGCGTGTTGGCCGGCGTTTGATCGGCGCCTGATGCTCGACTTGCGTGAGGCGTTCGCCGCGCTGAACCGCGACAACACCTTGCTTGAGTTGGCCGTGCTGGCGGGCTGCCTGGTGGCGGCTTATGCGGTGGTGTGGCTGTGGCGCGGCTCAGTCGGCAATGGCAGGCGCACGCCGGGCAGCGTGTGGTTCGGCCAGCGCGTGTTCGACGGCGTGCTGTTCCCGGTGCTGGCCTTGCTGGCAGCCTGGGGCGCACGCTTCGCGCTGCCCAGCGGCGTGCCGCCGGCAGTGTTGAAGCTGGCCGTGCCGGTGCTGGGCAGCTTGGCCCTCATTCGCGTCAGTGCGCGCGTGTTGCACCAGGCGTTCCCCGCCTCGGCTGTGGTGCGTTCGCTGGAACGCAGCGTCTCGTGGCTGGTGTGGGGCGCACTGGTGCTGTGGCTCACCGGGCTGCTGCCGCGCTTGTTGGCTGAGATGGATGATGTGCACTGGCGCCTGGGCGGCAGCGACCTGAGCTTGCGCACCATGGTGGAAGGCGCGCTCAGTGCGCTGGCGGTGATGTTGCTGATGCTGTGGCTGGCCGCGGCCATCGAGTCGGCGTTGCTCAAGGGCGCCACGGCCAACCTGTCGGTGCGCAAGATCGCCGCCAACGCCGCGCGCGCCACGCTGCTGCTGGTGGGGTTGATGCTGGCGCTGTCAGCCGCCGGCATCCCGCTGAGTGCGCTCTCGGTCTTGGCCGGCGCGGTGGGCGTGGGCATTGGGTTTGGCTTGCAGAAGCTGGCGTCCAACTATGTCAGCGGCTTTGTCATCCTGGCCGAGCGCAGCATCCGCATCGGCGACACGATCAAGGTCGACGGCTTTGAAGGCAAGGTCACCGACATCAAGACCCGCTACACCGTGATCCGCGCCGTGAGCGGCCGTGAGGCCATCATCCCGAACGAAATGCTGATCACCCAGCGGGTGGAGAACTCGTCGCTGGCCGACAGCAAGGTGGCCTTCACCACCAAGGTGCAGGTGGCCTATGGCACCGATCTGGCCGCATTGATGCCGGCCTTGGTGAGCGCAGTGGCCGGCGTGCCGCGCGTGCTGGCCGAGCCGGCGCCGGCGGTGCAGCTCACGGCGTTTGCAGCCGACGGCCTGGAATTGACCGTGCCGTTCTGGATCAGTGACCCCGAGAACGGCTTGAGCAACGTCATGTCGGACGTTAACCTGGCGCTGTTGGCCGTGCTCACGGCGGCGGGGGTGGAAATTCCCTATCCGCAGCGCGTGGTTCATCAGGCCGGCCCTGCCCATCAAGCAAGCAGTTGAATTTCACGATCGGCCGCCATCACCATGCCATTCACCCCAAGACTTATCGGCGCCGCGCTCGGCATGGTGGCCGCCGTGGCCACCATTGCCGTCATCGTGCTTCGGCTGGTGGACGGCGCCGCGCCAACGCCCATCTCGGTGGTGATGAGCAGCGCGTCGGCCACGCCACTTACCGTTGAAAGTCTTGAGATTGCGGCGCAGCGCGCTTTGCCAGAACGCTGGGTGTTCCCCGCTGCCCGCGTTGACGCCAGCCAAACCGGCGGCGCGCAAAGCGGTGCACAAAGCGGCACACAAAGCAGTGTGGGGCTGCGCGTGGGGCGCCCCGCCACCGCCCAGGCCAGGCTGTCAGCGCCGCAAGAGGCGGTTTTGACCTGCGTGCTCGAACCCCGGCCCCATGGCCGGTGCATGCTCAATATCAAGTTCGAGGCGGCCACGGATATGCGCTGCAGCTATGAATGCCAAACCGAAGGGCCCAAGCCGTGATGGCGCCTTTCATGCCGCCTTGCGGCGCTGGCTCAACTTGAACGTTAAGCCACCACGACCGCAATCTTGCCGATCTTCGCCTGCCACTCTGCCGGCCCGGTGTTGTGCACGCTAACGCCCTTTGCATCGACCGCCACCGTCACCGGCATGTCGGCCACGTCGAATTCGTAGATGGCCTCCATGCCCAGGTCGGCAAAACCCACCACCTTGGCGCTCTTGATCGCCTTGCTCACCAGGTAGGCCGCGCCGCCCACGGCCATCAAGTACGCTGAGCCATGCTTGCGGATGGCCTCGATGGCCACCGGCCCGCGCTCGGCCTTGCCGATCATGGCGATCAGGCCGGTTTGCGCCAGCATCATCTCGGTGAACTTGTCCATGCGCGTGGCCGTGGTGGGGCCGGCCGGGCCCACGGCTTCATCGCGCACCGGATCCACCGGGCCCACGTAATAAATCACACGGTTGGCGAACGACACCGGCAGCGGCTCGCCCTTGGCCATCATGTCTTTGATGCGCTGGTGCGCGGCGTCGCGCCCAGTGAGCATCTTGCCGTTGAGCAGCAACGTGTCGCCGGGTTTCCAGCTCGCCACCTCGGCGGCGTTAAGCGTGTTCAGGTCGACGCGCCGGCTCTTGTTCAAGTCGGGCGCCCAGTGCACATCGGGCCACATGTCCAGGCTCGGCGGCGTGATGTAGGCCGCACCAGACCCGTCGAGCACAAAGTGCGCATGGCGCGTGGCGGCGCAGTTCGGAATCATGCCCACCGGTTTGCCCGCGGCGTGGGTGGGGTACATGGCGATCTTCACGTCGAGCACCGTGGTCAAGCCACCCAGGCCTTGCGCGCCGATCCCCAGGGCATTGACCTTGTCGCACAGCTCGATGCGCAATTCTTCAGTCTTGTTTTGCGGGCCACGCGCCTTCAATTCGTACATGTCGATGGGTTCCATCAACACTTCCTTGGCCATCATCATCGCCTTCTCGGCCGTGCCGCCGATGGCGATGCCCAACATGCCCGGCGGGCACCAGCCCGCGCCCATGGTGGGCACCGTCTTGAGCACCCACTCCACCACGCTGTCGCTGGGGTTGAGCATCACCAGCTTGCTTTTGTTTTCGCTGCCGCCGCCCTTGGCCGCCACTTGCACATCGACCGTGTTGCCCGGCACCACGGTCATGTGGATCACGGCGGGCGTGTTGTCGCCGGTGTTCTTGCGCGCGAACTGCGGGTCGCCGACCACGCTGGCGCG
>JAYUHT010000139.1:0-6319 GCA_043766725.1 Burkholderiales bacterium
GTGAGCGGCAGCATGGCGCCGGCGTTGAGTTCGATGATGCCAAACGCGCTGTTGGCAAACTTGGCCAGCGGCGGCGCCTCGCCACTGCGCACGGCCAGCGGGTACTGCGCCGCGTTGTCTAATCTGCGGCCGGTGTTGTCCACCAAATCAGGCGGCACTTCAAGCTGGAAGCTGGCGTTCTCAGCCTGCACCGGCGCGAACTGCACGCTGCTCACTTCGGGGCTGGCGTCGTCGGCATCAAACCGCGGCTTCAAGGCGTCGCCGCGCAGGGGCCGCAGCACCAGCTTGGCGGCCAGCGCACGCGGCACGGCTGAGCTGAAGGTCACGCTGAACGGCAGCATCGGCAGGCACGGCGCGCCGGCGCGTTCGCGCTGGCAACTGAACTCGGCCGTGAAGCGTTTGCGCACGACAAAGCTGGTGCGCTGCTCAACGCTCGTCAGCACCTCGGGCTGGCTCGCCGCGGCGATGCCCTGGCCCCACACCAGGCGCACCTTGGCCTCGTTGGGCAGCGCGCGTTCGCAGGCCAGCAACAACACCCGCGCATGGCGACCGCTTAAGCGGCGTGCCTTGATGACTTCGTCGCGCTGCGCGCCGCTGATGATGCGCACCGGCACCCGGTCCCCCAGCCCTTCGATCTGGCACCAGGCGTTGCGCAGCACGCTTTGCGCTTGCGCCGCGCCGTTCAGTTCGAGCAGGAACGTTTGATCTTCCTCGATCTGCGCGCCACCAAACGGCCGGGTTGACAGGACAGCCGGCCCGCCGGTGGAAAAGCTGGCTTCGCGCGCGCCTTCGAGGCTGCCTTGTAGCGGCTTCCAAGCGGCGCGCAGACTGATGCGGCAACGCACGCCCGGGCCCAGCGGGTCGCGAAAGTCGTGCACCCAGGTGCGCTCGTCTTCCCAGCGCGCGCTGGCCGGCGGCACGGCGCCGGTGCAGCTCACTTCAAACGGTGGCGGCGCGTCTGCCTGGCCCAGCGCCACCACGTCGGCATTGAAGCGTGCGCTGATCTGCTGCACGCGCGGGCTTTCACCGCGCGGGCTGAGCGTGACGGTGAAGGCGTGGGCGGCGCTGCTGACCAGACCGATGCCCAGGCACAGAGCGCGCAGCAAGGCAGTCATGCCAGTGGGGTCACGGCGCTTCGCGCGACCCGCTACCCAAGAAAGAACCCGGACCAAGCGAACGCCGCGGAACCGGCTCTGCCGGGCCGCTGGCGTTGCCTTGCAGGCCCCCTAGAGGGGGCTGAGCCCGGACGAGAAACAGTCCCTGCGGACTGTTTCTCGCCTGCGAAGGCCTTCCCGCCTGCCAGCGGGAAGGCGCGCGAAGCGCGTAGGGGGTGTTCACACGAACGCGCGACGCAGCTCGGCCGCGCAGATGGCCACCGCGGTGTTGGCTTCGTCGATCACCCGGCCCATGGTGATGAAGCCGTGGATCTGGCGCTCGAAGCAGACATGCGTGGCGGTGTTGCCGGCCAGGGTGAGGGCTTGTGAATACTGCAAGCCTTCATCACGCAGCGGGTCGTAGCCGGCGGTGAGCACGAACGCCGGCGGCAGACCTTTGAGATCACTGTGCAGCAGCGGGCTGGCGCGCCAGTCGATGTCGTGTGCCAGGTCGGTGATGTAGTGGTCGTGGAAGTACGCCATGGTGTCGCGCGTGAGCAGGTAACCCTCGCCATTGCTGGTGTGCGAAGGCGCCACACGGCGCATGTCGGTGGCCGGGTAGATGAGCAACTGGTGGCGCAGGGCCACGGCGCCAGCATCATGCAAACGTTCATCACGCAAGGCGATGGCCACCACCGCGGCCAGGTTGCCGCCGGCGCTGTCGCCACCCACGGCCATGCGCTGCGTGTCCAGCCCCAGCTCAGCGGCTTGCGCATGCAACCAGCGCGTGGCGGCCAGGCAATCGTCCACCGCCGCCGGGAAGCGGTGCTCGGGGCCCATGCGGTAGTCCACCGCCACCACGGCGCAGCCCGAATGCAGGGCCAGCTCGCGGCACAAGGTGTCGTGGGTGTCCAGGTCGCCGATCACCCAGCCGCCGCCGTGGAAGTACACCAGCACCGGCAGCAGGGCCGCGGCGCTGGGCCGGTACATGCGCAGGGGAATGCTGCCATGCGGGCCGGGGGCGGTGATGTCGCGCACGCCGTGCAGCGCCGGCGGCTCAGGTTGGGTGACCGTGCGCCGGTCGCGGTAGAAGGCGCGCGCCTGCGCCGGCTCCAGGGTGTGGGTGGGCGGCACGCCACGCTCGACCATCATGGTGAGCAGTGCCTGGGCTTGGGGGTGGAGCATGGGGTTTCCTTCATCAAACAAGTGGGTGCGACACGCGGGTCGTTGTAGCAGAGTCGCACGACAAGGACGGTGCTGCATGCACCCACAACGCAAGAATGACTCTTCACCTGTCGCCAGGCCAGGCGGGCGCCATCAGCACCGGGCTGCCTGCCGAACGCAACCGTTTCATCGGCCGCGAGCCGGAGCTGGCCGTGCTGGCGCGCTTGCTGCATACCGGCGCCCACCTGGTGAGCGTGGTGGGCCCGCCGGGCGCGGGCAAATCGCGCCTGCTGCGGCACTTTGCCTGGACGGCGGCGAGCGGGTTCAACGGGGGTGTCTGGTTTTGCGAGCTGGCCGCAGCACGCGGTTTTGATGGCATGGCGCGTGCCGTGGCTGCCGGGCTGAAGCAGGCCCCGGCCGAAGAAGCTGCGCTGCGCCAGATCGGCCTGACACTGGCGCAGCATGGCGATTGCTTGGTGGTCCTGGATCACTTCGAGCAGCTCAGGGCGCAAGCGCAGGCCGCGGTGGCCTATTGGCTGCGGCGCGCGCCCCAAGCGCGCTTTCTGGTTGGTGGCCACCAGCGCCTGGATCTGGCCGCTGAGCGGGCACTGACCTTGGGGCCGTTGGCCCCGCAGGAGGCCGCCCTATTGTTTGACCATCGCGCGCGCGCGGCGCATTCGGCCTATGCGCCCGACGCAGAAGATTGCGCCGCGATCGCGCCGTTGCTCAGGCAGCTCGGGCGTTGGCCGGCCGCCATCGAAGCCGCTGCAGCCAAGGTGCGTGTGTTGGGGCCTCGGGCGCAACTTGAGCGCTGCTTCTTGCCGCAGCCCGCGCAACGGGGCTGGCTGCCGGCTTGACCTGAAGGCGCGCTTCAATTGTTTCGGATGGTGGGGTCGTACTCCCAGCAACTGAAGGTGCTGCCCGTGGGCTTGACCCTGACGCTGTACTTGAAATCGCCGTCGACGTCTTTCTTGTCATGCACGCTGAACTTCTGCGGCTGTTGTGGATTGAACGAAGACTTGAACTGGCCTGCGCCGTGGTGGATCGTGATGCCGTTGCCACCCGCGAACTCGTAGCCCGGTGTGGTGATCACCCAAGTGATCTTCGTATTGCGCTGTTTGACCTCCAGGTTGCCATCGACGGTATCCACTTGATCTTGGTCCATGCAATTGCCGGTGACCTTGACTTCGACATCGCAACTGCCGTTGCAGGCCTTGAAAACGGTGCCGGGCGGGACGAAGGTGCCCTTCATTGATTGGCAACCCACGACCACCAAACCGGCCAAGATCGGCAACATCAAATAGCGTTTGTTCATGTGTTTGCTCCTTGTGTGCGTCGACCCTCGAACGCAAGGCGCAGTATCGGCGCGCTGCCATCGTTTCGACGTCCCCAACTTGTAGGACAAACCTCAGGCTCCGGTGGCCACTGCCGAGCGCGGGCTACCGCGGCCAAGAGGGCTGCTGCTGGTGCTGCCACGGGGGGCCTAAAGCGGCCGCTGCCGCGCCAGCGGCGGGTGGCGTGCAAAGTAGCGCTGAATGCCCGCGGCCAGGGCCAGCACCAGCTTGGCGCGGTAGGCGGTGTCGCGCAGCAGGGCTTCTTCCTCGGGGTTGGAAATGAACGCGGTTTCAACCAGGATGCTGGGCACGTCGGGCGCCTTGAGCACGGCAAAACCGGCCTGTTCAACCTGCGGTTTGTGCAGCCGGCCCACTTGCTGCAGCCGGCCCAGCACTTCGCCGCCAAGCTTGAGGCTGTCTTTGATTTGCGCCGTGGTGCTCATGTCCAGCATGGCACGCAAGACCTGGTCGTCTTTCGTGGCGATGTTCATGCCGCCCACCAGATCAGCGGCGTTCTCACGGCTGGCCATCCAGCGCGCCGCCGCGCTCGTGGCAGCGCCCTGGCTCAGGGCAAAAACGCTGGCGCCACGCGCTTCGGGCCGAAAGAAGGCATCGGCATGGATGCTCACGAACAGATCCGCCTGCACGCGGCGTGCCTTGCGCACGCGCTCGTGCAGGGGCACGAAGTAGTCGGCGTCGCGCGTGAGCATGACGCGCAGGTTCGGCTGCTTGTGCAGCTCGTCGCGCAGCTTCAGCGCCACGGCGAGCACCACGTCTTTTTCGCGCAGGCCGCTGGGCCCCACGGCGCCGGGGTCTTCGCCGCCGTGGCCGGGGTCCAGCGCCACGATGATCAGGCGCTCGCTGCGCGAGGCAATGCGTGGCGTGGACGTGCTGGCCGCGGCGCTGGGGGTGGGGTTGGCGGTTGGGTAGGTGATGGGGCTGATCGGGCCGCTGGCGGCGGGCGCGGCCGGCCGCGCAGCGATGACGCTGCCGGCCGCGCCCGTGGCCACACTGGCCGCTGGCGCGGCGCTGGCCAGACGGGGAGCACTGGCGGGGCTGGCGGCGCTGGCGGAACCAGGTCGGTCGAGCCGGCCGATGAGTTCACCCAAGGTATCGCGCGGCTCGCGTGCCGCTTGCGCGGTCTGCGCGGCTTGTACGGCTTGCGCGACTTCGCGCGCACGCAGCAACTGCAGCAACGGGTCGAGTGCTTCGCTGGGGTGCAAGTCAAAGACCAGGCGGTGCCGGTACGCCGCCACCGGTGTGAGCGCAAAGACCTGCGGCTTGCTGGCTTGCTTCAATTCGAGCATGAGGCGCAGCTTGCCCTTGGGCTGGGCGCTGACTTGCACCGCGGCGATGAAGGGGTCGTTGGCGGGCACCTTGGCGCTGAGTTCGGCCAGGGTGGTGTTCAGCTCCAGGTCGTCGATCTCGATCACCAACCGTGCTGGTGCCAAGGCCAGGCTGTGGCTGTAGCGCAGCGCGAAATCTGATTCAAGCGTGACGCGGGTGTACTCGGCCGCCGGCCACACGCGCACGGCAACCACCGTAGCGGCCTGCGCGGCGTGGCGCGCCGTGAAGCTGAGCACCAACGCGCCCAGGCCTTGCAGAGCCAGACGGCGGTGCGGCTGGTGCTGTCCTGTCATGCGCGAAGCAGCGCCAGGCCGCATTCACTGTGGGCCTGCAGCGTCACATCGCGCCAGCGCTCATCGCGTGCGTGCAGGTGCAGCGCCAGGTCGGGCGGGGGCAGCACCGCCGCGGCCTTTTCGGGCCACTCCGCCAGCTTCAGGCCGGGGGCGGCGAACACGTCGCGAAAACCCGCGTCATGCCATTCGCGCGCGTCGTTGAAGCGGTAGAAGTCAAAGTGCGAGATCAGCAAACCGGGCAGTTCACAAGCAAATGTGGCTTCGCCACTTTGCTTGACCCCCGCGGGGGGCGGGCTGGGCGCAGCCCGGCCCTGGGGGCACTCATAGGACTCGAGCACCGCATATGTCGGGCTCTTCACGCGCCCGGCCACGCCCAGGGCATGCAGCAGGTGGCGCACGAAGGTGGTCTTGCCTGCGCCCAACTCACCGTGCAGCGTGATGAAGGCGTTGTGCAGCTCAGGGTGGCGTGCCAGTTGGGCGGCGCAGGCGGCGCAAGCTGCCTCATCAGGCCAAGACGAACTCCGGGTTTCTAGAATCGGCAGATGCGCGAGCGTCATTCAATCGAACCGCAGGCGCTGTGGCAGCGCGTGCAGCAATGGGCACGGGAGCTGGGATTCTCCCAGATCACCGTGGCCAGCATCGACTTGCAAAGCGCCGAGTCCGGCCTGGCGCAATGGCTGGCCGCGGGCTTTCACGGCAGCATGGACTACATGGCGCGGCACGGCAGCAAGCGCGCGCGCCCGGCCGAGCTGGTGCCGGGCACGGTGAGCGTGATCAGCGCGCGCATGGACTACCTGCCGCGTGCCGCGCCGCCCGATTGGGTGGCACGCCAGTGGCAGCGCCAGGCCGCGCCGGCGCAGGCCGTGGTGTCGGTGTATGCGCAGGGGCGCGACTATCACAAGCTGCTGCGTGCCCGGCTGCAAGACTTGAGCGAACGCATCGCCACCGAGGTGGGGCCGTTCGGCCACCGCGTGTTCACCGATTCGGCGCCGGTGCTTGAAGTGGAGCTGGCCAGCCGCAGCGGCCTGGCTTGGCGCGGCAAGCACACACTGGCGCTGCACCGCGAGGCCGGCTCGATGTTCTTTCT
>JAYUHT010000140.1:0-6313 GCA_043766725.1 Burkholderiales bacterium
TCACCGATGCCTCGCCCGATGCGCTTGAAGCCTTCATGCGCGGCAGCAAGCAAGAGGCGCAATAGCGCCGCCGCGGCTGGGCCAACCCGATGGCGGTGCGCATCCCGCTGTGGGACCCGGGGCGCTTTCTCGACCGCTTCGTGCCGCTGTGGCGCGCCCTGTGGGGCTGGCCCGGCATGCTGCTGTGGCTGGCCGTGGTGGCGCCAGCGGTGGTGCTGGCGCCTTCGCGCTGGCCCGAGCTCAGCGGCAACTTGAGCGACCGCGTGCTCGAAATCGACAACCTCTTGCTGCTCGGCCTGGTCTTCCCGTTCATCAAGTTTCTGCACGAGATGGGCCACGCCAGTGCCACGCGCGCTGGCGGCGGCGAGGTGCACGACATGGGCCTGATGCTGCTGGTGCTGATGCCCGTGCCGTACGTCGATGCCAGCGCTTCCACAGTCTTTCGCTCGAAGTGGCGCCGCGCGCTGGTGGGCGCGGCGGGCATGCTGGTCGAACTGTTCCTGGCGGCCATTGCGTTTTATGTCTGGATGCTGGCCGAGCCCGGCCTGCTGCGCAGTGTGGCGTTCAACGTGATGTTCGTGGCCGGTGTCTCCACCATCCTGTTCAACGGCAATCCGCTGCTGCGCTATGACGGCTACTACATCCTCACCGACCTGATCGAAATGCCCAACCTGGCGCAACAGTCGGCGCGCCAATGGGGCTACTTGCTCCAGCGCTACGTGCTGCGCAGCGAGCATGCGCAAAGCGTGGCTCACAGCGGCAGTGAGGCCGCCTGGCTCACCTTCTATGGCCTGGCCAGCACCTTCTACCGCATGCTGGTCACCGTGGCGATTGCGCTGTTCATCAGCACCCGGTTCTTTTTCGTCGGCGTGGTGCTGGCGTTGTGGGCGGTGGTGATGATGGCGTTCATGCCGCTGGTGCGGGTGTTCAAGACCCTGCAGCGCGGCCACTTGCGCGAAATGCGCGGCCGCGTCCTGGTCATCGGCGGCGTGGCGGTGGCGCTGTTGGCAGGCTTTCTGGCCTGGGTGCCCATGCCTTACCGCACGCAGGCAGAAGGGGTGGTCTGGCTGCCCGAGGCCGCCACGCTGCGCGCCGGCACGCATGGCTTCATGGCCAGCTACCTGGCCAAGCCGGGCGGGCAGGTGCAGCGCGGCCAGCCGCTGGTGCGCCACCGCGACCCGGCCTTGCAGGCGCAGGTGCAGTTGCTCACGGCTCGGGTGGCCGAGCTCAAGGCCAACTACACGCTGGAATTTGTCAATGACCGCGCCCGGGCCGACATGGTGCGCGAGCAACTGGTCGGTGAGCAGCAGGCCTTGGAGCGTGCCCAGGAACGCGCGGGCGCGCTCATCGTCAGCAGCGGCAGCAACGGCCGCTTCATCGTGGCGCGGCCGGAAGACCAGGCCGGGCGCTTCTATCGCCAAGGCGAAGTGTTGGGTTTCGTGGCCGGGCCTGACGACCGCCCCTTCGTCAAAGTCATCGTCACCCAGGCCGATGTCGATGCTGTGGGCCTGCCCGGCGGCACGGTGCAAATGCGCCTGGCGCATGCGCCCGAGGTGGTGCTGCAAGGGCGCATCCTGCGCCAGCAGCCCGCGGGCAAGAACGAGTTGCCCAGCCGGGTGCTCACCAAGGCCGGCGGCGGCGCCTTCACCGCCGACCCGCGCGACCCGCAGGGCCTGAAGGCGATGGAGCGGCTGTTCCAGATCGACATCGAACCCGCCACCGCCAGTGAAGCCATCGCCCCGTATTTCGGCCAGCGTGTGCATGTGCGTTTCGACCACCCGCAAATACCACTGGGGCGGCAGGCGTATCAAAGCCTGCGTCGCCTGTTCCTGTCGCACTTTGAAGTTTGAAATGAGCGCAGGGGCATTTCTTGTCTGACGTCGCCGTGCTCGGCGTTACCCCGGCTGATTTAGCGCCCGGGCGGCCCTATGTCGAGCGAGACGAAGTTGAAGTGTCGTGGCCCGACCGTCTGGCTGTGGGCCTGTGGTCGCGCCTGCCGCTGGCCGTTCGCCGCTTGTTCGGCGCCAGCAACCAACCGGGCGCGCGCTACCAACGCGCGCTGGCGCAAGCGGTTGAAGAAGCCGCCGGCCTGTCAGACCAGGTGTTATGCAGCCAGGCCCGCGCCCTGGGTTCACGTTTGCGCCGCGAAGGTTTCATGCCGGTGCCCAGCGCACGCTGCTTCGCGCTGATCGGCGAGGCCGCGCACCGTGTGCTGGGCCAGCGCCCTTACCCAACCCAATACCGCGCCGCATGGTCGCTGTTGCAGGGCACGCTGGTTGAAATGGCCACCGGCGAAGGCAAGACCTTTGCCGCCGCCTTGCCGGCCATCGCCGTGGCCCTGGCGCGCGTGCCGGTGCATGTGGTGACGGTGAACGACTACCTGGCGGCGCGCGACGCGCAAACCATGGGCCCGCTGTACGCCTTCTTCGGCCTGCGCGTGGGCGTGATCGTCAATGGCCTGCAAAAAGGCGAACGGCGCGCGGCCTATACCGCCGACGTCACCTACGCATCGAACAAGGAGCTGGCGTTCGACTACCTGCGCGACCGCGCCACCCTGGGTGAACGCGCCAGCGGCTTGCATCTATCGTTAGAACAACTGCGCGATGTGCAGCGCCCAGTCGCCGGGCCCGAAGCCGGGGTGGTGATGCGCGGCCTGGCCTATTGCATCGTCGATGAAGCCGACAGCGTGTTTGTTGACGAAGCGCGCACGCCGTTGATCCTGTCCACGCAACCCAAACATGCCCCTCAAGCGGCCGACTATGAGCGCGCCCTGGGGCTGGCTGCGGCGATGGATGCGCAGGCGCACTACAGCGTGGATGAACGCACCCGCCGCGTGCGCCTGAAGCCGGCGGCCTATGAATGGCTCGACGCTGCCGTGGAGCCCGCGCTGGCGGCCGACGAAGACGCCGACGCCTCGGTCTGGGCCTCGGCCCGCGGGCGCGAGGAGCTGGTGCAGCAAGCCCTGGCCGCCAGCCTGCTGTACCTGCGCGACCGCCATTACGTGGTGACCGATGGCAAGGTGCAGATCGTGGATGAAGCCACCGGCCGCGTCATGCCCGACCGCGCCTGGGAGCGCGGCCTGCACCAGATGATCGAGGCCAAGGAAGGCGTGGTGCTCACGGGGCAGCGCGAGACGCTGGCGCGCATCACCTACCAGCGGCTGTTTCGCCGCTACGTGCGCCTGGCCGGCATGAGCGGCACGGCGCTCGAAGTGGCCAGCGAAATCCGCCGCGTCTATGGGCTTGATGTGGTGCGCGTGCCGCTGCACCGGCGCTCGCAGCGCAAGGTAGGCCCGGCGCGTTGCTATGCCGATGCCGCCGCCAAATGGCATGCCGTGGCCGTGGCGGCGCGGCGCCAGGCGGTCAAGCGCAAGCGCCCGGTGCTGATTGGCACGCGCAGCGTGCAGGCCTCGGAGCAAATCTCGGCCGTGCTGCGTGAACACGGCATCGAGCATGTGGTGCTCAACGCCAAGCAGGATCAAGACGAAGCCGCCATCGTGGCCGAAGCCGGTCTGGCAGGGCGCGTGACGGTGGCCACCAACATGGCCGGGCGCGGCACCGACATCGTGCTCGGGCCGGGCGTGGTGCAAGCCGGTGGGCTGCATGTCATCCTCACCGAATTCCACGAGTCGCGCCGCATCGACCGCCAGCTCATCGGCCGCTGTGCGCGCCAAGGCGACCCCGGCACGGCCCAAGCCCTGGTGGCGCTGGACGATGAACTCTTTGCCGCGCAACTGCCCACGTTCAGCAAATGGCTGGCCGCGCGTTCGCGGGTGCGCCGCATCGGCGTGCCGCGTTGGTTGTTGGCCGGCCTGCGCTGGCTGGCGCAGCGCCGCGCCGAAGCCCACCAGGGCGAGGTGCGCCTGATGACCTTGCAGCACGACCAGCAGTTGGCCCGCTTGCTCAGTTTTTCCGGAAGAGGTGAATGATGTTGAAGATACCCATGGCCCTGTTTGCCAGCCTGTTCAGCGTGACGGCGGTTCACGCTGCCGGCAGCCCGTTCGAGTGCTTGATCGAGCCCAACCAGGTGGTCGAAATCCGCACGCCCGTTGAAGGCCTGATCGACAAGATCCACGTGCAGCGCGGCGACCACATCCGCCGTGGCCAGCCCTTGCTCGAACTGCTGTCCAACGTGGAACGCTCCACCCTGGAAGCGGCACGCTACCGCATGCAGATGGACGGCCAGATCAAGTCCGCCCGCAACCGGCTCGACTACGCCACCAAAAAACTGGCGCGTGCTACCGGCCTGGCGCAAGAGAACTTTGCCTCGGTGCAGATGCGCGAAGAAGCCGAGGCTGAACGCAACATTGCCGAAAGCGAACTGCTCACGGCAACGGAAAACCGCGAGCTGGCCAAGCTCGACCACAAACGCGCCGCCGACGCCCTGGCCCTGCGCAGCCTGGCCGCACCGTTCAACGGCGTGGTGCTCGACCGCATGCTCAACCCCGGCGACCTGGCTGATGCCGGCAGTGGGCGCAAGCCGGCGCTGAAGATCGCGCAAATTGACCCGCTGCGGGTTGATATCGTCATGCCCGCGGCGCTCATAGGCCGCGTCAAGCCCGGCATGAAGGCGCACATCACGGCCGTGGGCACGAGCGGCCGCCTGAACGCGACGGTGAAGATGGTCGACCGCGTGGTCGATGCCGCCAGCGACACCTTCGTGGCCCGCCTGGAGCTGCCCAACGCCAATGGCGCCGTGCCCGGGGGCGTGCGCTGCAAGGCCGAACTTGACGGCGTCGACAACCCGGCGCCGATGGTGATGCCCAAGGGGCCCAAGCCAGCGCTTTGAGCGCACGGGCGCACCGGGCGCCGCTACGCCAAGCCCCGCCGCGGCGTGCAGCCGCTTGGCCGCGGCAGTGCCTTCAGACCAGTGCCGGCACGCTGTCGTGCTGCAACAGGGTTGGCGTGATCGGTGCAGAAACCGGCGACAGCAGCCGCGCCATTTCAGTGGGTGACACCGCCTGGCTGGTGAGGTAGCCCTGGTACTCGTTGCAATGCAGCGCGCGCAGGAAGGCCAGTTGCTCCAGCGTCTCCACCCCTTCGGCCACCACCTTGAGCTTCAGGCTGTGGGCCAGCGCAATGATGGCAGTGACGATGGCCGCATCGTCCGGGTCGGTGTCGATGTCGCGCACGAACGAGCGGTCAATCTTCAGGGCATTGATTGGAAGACGTTTGAGGTAACTGAGTGACGAGTAGCCCGTGCCGAAGTCATCAATCGACAGCTGCACCCCCATGTTGGCGAGTTGCTGTGCGATGCGCACGCTGAGTTCGGGGTCGGCCAGCAGGATCGACTCGGTGACCTCGATTTCCAGGCAGCTCGGCGGCACGCCATGGTCGGCCAAGGCCTGTTCCACCAGGCCGGGCAACTGGCGTTCGCGCAGGTGGGTGGATGCCAGGTTCACCGACACCGCGATGTGGCCCAGGCCCTGCGCCGCCCAGGCCGCGATTTGCGCGCAGGCCGTTTTGATGACCCATTCGCCCACCGTGATGACCATGCCCACGTCTTCAATGAGGGAGATGAACTCGGCCGGTTGCAGCAGGCCGCGCTCGGGGTGTTGCCAGCGAATCAGCGCCTCGGCGCCGACGATCTTCCCGCTGGTGACGTCCACCCGCGGCTGAAAGTGCAACAGGAATTCATTGCGCTCGATGGCGCGGCGCAGGCGTGACTCCAGGCGCAGGCTGTCCAGCGCGCGGGCGTTCATCGACTTGTCATAGAACTGCACGCCGCCGCGCCCGGCTGCCTTGGCGCGGTACATCGCCGTGTCGGCGTTCATCAGCAAGGTGTCGGTGTCCGCGCCGTCTTCGGGGTACATGGCCACGCCGATGCTGCCACCGACAAAGATTTCATTGCCCTGGATGAGGACGGCATTGCTCAGCGTCTCGACCAGCCGCCGCGCCACGTTGGCGGCCTCTACCGGCCCCGGCATGTCGGTCAGCAGCACGATGAATTCGTCACCGCCCAGGCGGGCGATGCTGTGCGGCGGCGACGTGGTGTTGTGCCGGGTGATCGAGTCCTGGCTGCGCAGCACGCCGGCCAGCCGCCCGCTGGCCCGGCGCAGCAACTCGTCGCCGACCTTGTGCCCCAGGGTGTCGTTGACGCGTTTGAAGTTGTCCAGGTCAATGAACATGATCGCCAGGCGGCGCCCCTGTCGTTCAGCCTGGGCCAGCGCCTTGGCCAGCAGCTCGGTGAACATGAGTCGATTGGGCAAACCGGTCAGCGCGTCGTAGTAGGCCAGTTGGCGGATCCGTTCCTCGGCGTCCACGCGCCGGGTGATGTCGTGCAGCGCACCGGCCAGCCGAATGGCCGGGCCCGC
>JAYUHT010000141.1:0-2349 GCA_043766725.1 Burkholderiales bacterium
CAGTGCGCTGGCCGGCGCGCAAGCGGCGCAGCCGGCCGCGGCCGCGTTGCCCGACCCGCGTTTGAACGTGGGCATCGAGAACTTCCCCATCGGCGGCCCCGACCGCTACAGCCTGAAGCGCGACTTCATGACCATGCAGCGCATCGCGCTGATGCAAGAGGTGCCCAACCAGGCCAAGCGCGAGGCCCGAGTGGCCGGCGCGCAGGCCCGCATCGAGCGCGAAAAAGCGCAACTGGCCGTGGCCCAACTGGCGGTGCAGCGCGACGCCGCGCTGGCCTGGCTGAGCGTGTTCTTTGCCGAACGCCGCCTGGCGCAACTGGCCGAGCTGGAGCGTGAAAACCGCATCGTGCAAGACACGCTGGATGCGCGCATCGCCGCCGGCCGTGCGCTGCCGGCTGAACACACCATGGCGCGCCAGGAAGCGCTGGCGCTGGCAGACCGGCGCGACGATGCGCAGCGCGATGTGGCCAGGGCGCGCGCCGCGCTGCGCCGCTGGGTCGGCGTTCGGGCCGGCGAAGCGCTCGAAGGCGAGCCGCCGGCGCCCAGCGTGCAAGCGCAAACCGTGCGCGCCGGCCTGCACCGCCATGCCGAGGTGGCGCCGTATGCCGCCATGCAGGCGCTGGCACAGGCCGAAGTGGGCGAGGCGCGGGCAGAGCAGCGTGGCGACTGGGCTTGGGAGGTGGCCTACAGTCGGCGCGGCGCGCAGTTTGGTGACATGGTGTCGTTTCAGTTCAGCTTTGATCTGCCCTGGCAAAAGGGCCAGCGCCAGCAGCCGCAGATCGCCGCCCGGCTGCATGAGGTGCAACGCATCGAGGCCGAGCGCGCTGAAACCATCCGCAGGCACGGCGAAGAAGTCGAGCAACAACTGGCCGAACTGCAAGCCTTGAACAGCCAGCGTGAGCGCCTTGAACGCAGCGGCCAGACGCTCGCGGCCGAGCGCGTGGCGCTGGCCTTGGCCAGTTACCAGGCCGGCCGCGGCGACCTGGCCGCCGTGCTGGCGGCGCGCCGCGAAGCGGTGGAAACGCGGTTGCGCTTGATCGACCTTGACGCCCAGCGCGCCGCGCTGCGCGTGCGCCTCACCACCTTGATTGCGGAGGAATGAAATGACTGCGCAACGAATCATCTGGCCGCTCGCGCTACTGGTGTTGGGTGGCGCCTTGGGCTGGGGCGTGGCCACCTGGCGCAGTGCGGCAACGCACACCGAAACGGCCGCAGCGGCAGCGCCGAGTGCGGCTTCGGCACCCAGTGAACGCCGGGTGCTGTATTGGTACGACCCCATGGTGCCGACGCAGAAGTTCAGCAAGCCCGGCAAGTCACCGTTCATGGACATGCAGCTCGTGCCGCGCTATGCAGAAGATGGCGCAACCGAAGCCGCGGGTGCGGCGAACCTGAGCGTGTCCACCCAAGCGCAACAGGCGCTTGGCCTGCGCCTGGCCATGGTGGAAAAACGCCGCATCGGCGCCGCACTCGAAGCCGTGGGCAGCGTGCAGTTGAACGAGCGCGACGTGAGCATCGTGCAGGCGCGCGCGGCCGGCTTCGTCGAGCGTGTGTATGCGCGCGCGCCGGGCGATGTGGTAGCTGCCGGGGCGCCGCTGGTGGATGTGTTGAACCCCGAGTGGCTGGGCGCGCAGCGCGAATACCTGGCCGTCAAGGCCACGGGCGAGGCGGCGCTGGCCCAGGCCGCGCGCCAACGCCTGGCCTTGCTGGGCATGCCGCCCGGCTTGATCGAGCGCATGGAGCAAAGCGGCCAGCCGGTGGCGGTGCAGACCATCACCATGCCGGCCGGCGGCGTGATCACCGAGCTGCTGGTGCGCGCCGGCATGACGGTGACGCCAGGCATGACGCTGGCGCGCATCAACGGCCTGGGCACGGTGTGGCTGGAGGTTGCCTTACCCGAAGCGTTAGGCGCGGCCGTGCAGCCCGGGCAGGTGGTTGAAGCGCGCTTCCCGGCGCTGCCCGGTGCCGTGGTGAAGGGCCGCGTGGCCGCGGTGCTGCCCGAGGCCAACCGCGACACACGCACGCTGCGCCTGCGCATCGAGCTGCCCAACCCAGGCCAGCGCCTGAAGGCCGGCATGTATGCGCAGGTGAGCCTCAGCGGCGCGCGCAGCGATGCCCTGGTGCTGCCGGCAGAGGCCGTCATCCGCACCGGCAAGCGTGCGCTGGTGTATCTGTCCGACGCACCCGGGCGTTATCGGCCGGTGGAGGTGGAGATCGGTGAGCAAGTGGATGAGTTGATCGTCGTGCGCAGCGGCTTGAGCGCGGGCCAGCAGGTGGTGGCCTCAGCGCAGTTCCTGATCGACTCCGAAGCCAGTTTGCAAGGGGTGATGGCGCGCGCGCCAGCGGCGGCAT
>JAYUHT010000142.1:0-6309 GCA_043766725.1 Burkholderiales bacterium
GACTGCGTATCGCCGCAGCCTTGCTCAGAACTCTGCACCGATGCCCGTGTTGCCTGCGCGTAAACGCAAGGCTACGTTTTTGACACAGTAAGACTAGGGGGCTGAATTCCCCTTAAGCCCGCGCATCAAGCAGCCGGTTACAGTGGCCCGGCATCCCGGCTTGCCGGAGGCTCCCATCACCCACCCTTGCGCCACAGCATTGCTGCTTCACTTGGCCATACAAGTTGGCATGTGCCGATGAAACCGGCCTTGGTGTTGTTGCACGGCATGCTCAACCACCCGGGAGTGTGGCAAGGAGTGCAGGCGGCGTTGCGCAGCGATGCCACGGTGCACCTGCCGCGCCTGACCGAGCAGAGCAGCATCACGCAAATGGCGGCTGATGCGTGGCAGGCGCTGGCCCAGTTGCCGCCAGACACGCCGGTGGTGCTGGCCGGGCATTCGATGGGCGGCTACGTGGCCATCGAGATGCTGGCGCAGGCCCGCCGGCCGGTGGCCGCGCTGGCCTTGGTGAGCACGAACACAGCGCCCGAGCCGGCTGAAAACCGCGCGGCGCGGGAGCGCTTGATGGCCGCGCTGGAACAGCACTTCCAGCTCACGCTCGACAACTTCATCCCCCTGAACCTGTGCCCGCACAGTGCCGTCAACGCGGCCATCACGCAAGCCATGCGCCAGATGATGACCGAGGTGGGCCCGCAAGCCGCGGTGCGCCAGATTCGCGCCCTGATGGCGCGCGCCGACCACCGCGCATTGCTGGCCGGTTTGACGTTGCCGGTGCTGGTGGCCTGCGGCCGGCAAGACCAGGTGCTGCCGCTGGCGCTGTCACAAGCCAGCGCAGCGCTGATACCTGGGGCCGAACTGGCCGTGCATGAAGACAGCGGCCACATGCTGCCGCTGGAGCGCCCCGGCGAACTGGCGGCGCAGTTGCAACAACTCGTGCAACGGTTGACGTAAGGCAACGGCCGTGAGCGCCACCAACCGGCGAGGCATTGTGTTGATGTGCGCCGCCATGGCCTGCTTCATCATCAACGACACGCTGGTGAAGTGGGTCAGCCAGGCCTTGCCCAGCGCGCAGATCATTTTCATCCGCGGCGTCATGGCCTCGCTGCTGGTGTGGGGCGTGGTGCGCGCCACTGGCCAGCGGCTGGTCGGGCGCGAGTTGTTCCAGGGCCCGGTGGCCGTGCGCTCGCTGGTGGAAGCCGCCGGCTCGCTGATCTACCTCATCTCGCTGTTCAACCTGCCCTTGGCCAACGCCACGGCGATCAACATGGCCGCGCCGCTGGTGCTCACCGTGATGGCGGTGATCTTCTTGCATGAAAAGGTGGGGCGCTCGCGCTGGCTGGCCGTGGCGCTGGGCTTTGCCGGCGTGCTGTTCATCATCCAGCCCAGTGCCAGTGGTTTCAACGGTTATGCCTGGTTGTGCCTGGCCGGCACCTTGTTCCACTCGGCGCGCGACCTGCTCACCCGGCGCATTTCGCGCAGCGTGCCGTCCATCGCCATCACGCTGGCCGCGGCGGTGTCGGTCACGGTGGCGGCCGGCGTGTGGTCGCTGTTCCAGGGCTGGGTGATGCTCAACCCGCGCACGGTGGCCACTCTGGCCCTGGCCTCGGTGTTCTTGGCCAGCGGCTACCAATGCATCATCAGCAGCATGCGCCAGGGCGACATGTCGGTGGTGGCGCCGTTTCGCTACGTCGGCCTGCTCTTTGCCGTGGGCCTGGGCTACCTGGTCTGGGGCGACGTGCCCAACGCCCTGGCCTGGTTCGGCATCGCCTTGCTGGTGGGCTCGGGCCTGTATCTGCTGCACGGGCCTGCGCGCTAGACTTGCCTCGACCAAACGAAGGGCAGTCAAGCCATGGGGCCATTAAAGGGTTTGCGTGTGATCGAGCTGGCCGGTATCGGCCCGGGCCCGTTTTGCGCGATGTTGCTCGGCGACATGGGCGCCGACGTGATCCGCATCGATCGCATCGAAGCCAGCGGCCTGGGCATTCCCAGCGCGCGGCAATTCGACGTTTCCGGCCGCAGCCGCCGTTCCCTGGCGCTCGATTTGAAGCAGCCCGCGGCGCGTGATGTGGTGCTGCGTCTGGTGGAGCGCGCCGACATGCTGATCGAAGGCTTTCGCCCCGGCGTGGCCGAGCGTCTGGGCCTTGGGCCGCTTGCTTGCCACGCGCGCAATGCCAAGTTGGTGTACGGCCGCATGACGGGCTTCGGCCAGCACGGCCCCTTGGCGCAGGCCGCGGGCCACGACCTGAACTACATCGCGCTCAGCGGCGCCTTGCATGCCATCGGCACGGCGGGCAAGCCGGTGCCGCCGCTCAACCTGGTGGGCGACTACGGCGGCGGCGCGCTGTACCTGGCCATGGGCTTGCTGGCCGCGCTGCATGAAAGCAAGACCTCGGGCCGCGGTCAGGTGGTCGATGCGGCGATGGTCGATGGTGCGGCCTCACTGATGTCGGTGTTTTACGGCATGCATGCCGCAGGCCGGTGGAGTGACGAGCGCCGCGCCAATTTGCTCGACGGGGGCGCGCCGTTCTACGACACCTACCAAACCCGCGACGGGCAATTCGTGGCCATCGGCGCGCTCGAGCCGAAGTTCTTTGCCGAGTTGTTGCAGCGCCTGGGGCTGGATGCAAGCTGGGCCGCGCGCCAACACGATCGCGCCCGATGGCCCGCGCTGCGCGACGCGCTGGCCGGTGCCGTGGCGCAGCGCACGCGCGCCGAATGCTGCGCCTTGCTCGAAGGCACCGATGCCTGCTTTGCGCCCGTGCTCAGCCTGGCCGAAGCGCCGCAGCATGCGCATGCCGTGCAGCGGCAAGCCTTTGTTGCGGTGGGCGGTGTGGTGCAGCCGGCGCCCGCGCCGCGCTTCGAGCGCACGCCCAGCGCGTTGCCGCGGGCCACGCCGGCAGCGGGCGAACACACCCACGAACTGCTGAGCGAATGCGGCTTCAGCGCGGCCGAGATCGCGGCGTTGCAAAGCGCCGGCGTGGCGCGTTAGCCGCCACCATTCCAATGAGTCCAAACATGGCCCCCAACAGCCCTGACAACATCCGCATCGCGGCCTCGCTCATGGTGCTGCGCGATGGTGCGCAGGGCATGGAGGTGTTGTTGATGCGCCGGCCCGAACGTGGCAGTGACGATTTCCGCAGCGGCATGTGGGTCTTCCCCGGTGGTGTGGTGGACCCTGGCGACGCTGAGCTCGGCACTCACTGCCACGGCTTGAGCGAAGCGCAGGCCCGCGCGCGGCTGGGTGACGCCGCTGGCAGCCAGCGCCACTTCACGGCCGCGCTGCGTGAATGCTTCGAGGAAGCCGGTGTGCTGTTCGCTTGCGCCAGCGATGGCGCGGCGGTGGACGTGGCCGCGCGCCATGACGAGTTGATGGACTGGCGCCACCGCGTTCACGCCGGCCAGGCCAGCCTGGCCAGCATGCTCAACACCTTGAACTGGCAGCTCGACTTGCGCGAGCTGGCCTTCTTTGCCCACTGGCTGACGCCGCCCACGCGGCCCAAGCGTTTCGACACCCGCTTCTTCGTGACCCGCATGCCCAAACAGCAGCGTGCACAGGCCGATGAACGCGAGGCCTTGGAATTGCGCTGGGTGCTGCCGGCCCAAGCCGCGCTGCCCGACAGCGGCCTGAACATGTTGCGCGTGACGCGCCTGCTGCTCAACCAGCTGGCGGGGTTCGAATCAGCCAGTGCCGGCTATGCCCAGGCGCTGGTCACGCAGGGTGTGAACCGCATCAGCCCCGAATCACATCAGGCTTGACGTTTGGCGCGTCGGCCCAGCGCCCGTCAAGCAGCACCTGGTGTGGCCGAAAGCGCGCCTTGTAGGCCATCTTCTGGCTCTGCTCGATCCAGTAGCCCAGGTACACATGGGGCAACTTCAGCAGCCGGGTCTGCTCGATCTGCCACAGCACGCTGTAGGTGCCGTAGCTGGTCAGCGGCTCGGGCTCATAGAAGGTGTAGACGGCCGAGATGCCGTCGTTCAGCACATCGAGTATCGACACCATCTTCAGCGCGCCCAGGCCCGTGGCGGCGGGCTCGCGGAATTCAACCAGCCGTGAATTGACGCGGCTTTGCAGCAGGAACTGGGTGTATTGATCCACGCTGTCTTGGTCCATGCCGCCGCCGCTGTGGCGCCCGGCCTGGTAGCGCAGGTAGAGCTGGTAGTGCTCGGGCACGAAACACAAGCGCAGCACGCGGGCTTGCAGCTTGCCGTGCTGGGCCACGGCGCGGCGCTGGCTGCGATCGGGCTTGAAAGCCTTGACCGGCACGCGCAGCGGCACGCAGGCGCGGCAGCCGTCGCAATACGGCCGGTAGGTGAACATGCCGCTGCGCCGGAAGCCGTTGGCCACCAGGCCGGAATAAATGTCGGCGTTGATCAGGTGGCTGGGCGTGGCCACTTGCGAGCGCGCCTGGCGATCACCCAGGTAGCTGCACGGATAAGGCGCCGTGGCATAGAACTGCAGGGACGAAAGTGGAAGTTCTTTCGGATGCGTCACAGGGCTTGCGGGTCCGGGCTGCCGGGCGCCAGGAGGTGCGCCCACAGGCGGGGATGATAGGTCCAATCGAGCACATCGCTGGTCGCCGAGCTGCGGGCCGTGGTGCGCTCAAGATGGGCCTCGAAAGCGCCGCGTGGCACCTCGCGCGCACCCACTGAAGCCAGGTGGCTGGTACGCTGCTGGCAGTCGATCCATTCAATGCCGTGCTCGCGGCAAAAGCACACCAGCGCGGCCAGAGCGATCTTCGACGCATCGGTGCGGTGCGCGAACATCGACTCGCCAAAGAACATGCGCCCGATGCCCACGCCGTACAGGCCGCCCACCAGTTCGCCATCGACCCAGGTTTCGAAGCTGTGCACGCTGCCCTGCTGCTGCCACTGGAGGTAGGCGCGCACCATGTCGGCCACGATCCAGGTGCCTGCCTGGCCGTCGCGCGGCGTGTTGGCGCAGGCGCTGATGACGCGCTCGAACGCGCTGTCGATGCGCACCTCGCAACCCGGCGTGATGGCGAAGCGGCGCAGCGTCTTGGCCAGCGAGCGGTGCAGTTTGAAATCAGCCACTTTCAGCACCATGCGCGGGTCGGGGCTCCACCACAGCACCGGCTGGCCGGTGCTGAACCAGGGGAAGATGCCGCGGCGGTAGGCTTCATCTAGCCGCGCCGGGGTGAGCCGCCCGCCCACGGCCAGCAGGCCGGGCGCCGGGCCATCAATGCCCTGCGCCAGGTGGCTGGGCGGCAGCGGCTCGTCGCCTTCTATCCAATGCACCATCTTCTTGGCCATGCCGCGATCGTATCGAAGCGTTTGCCCTGGTTATGCCCACAGCCCCCGCAGTTGCGCGGGCAGGTCGATGGCCGAAACCTCGATCTGAGGGGGCGGCTGGTGGCTCGCACCGGCCGGCGCCAGGTGATCGAAACACCCTGCCACCTGCGGCGCGATGAACCGGCTCAAGCCGCCGTAGACATGGCGGTCACCCAGGCGCGCCTGGGCCGAGGGGTAGAAGCGCTGCGGCACGAGCAGTTGCAAGTGCTGGCGCGCGCGCGTCATGCCCACGTAGAGCAAGCGGCGTTCTTCTTCGATTTGTTCGCGCTGGCCGGTGGCCATGTCTGAAGGGATGCAGCCATCGACCACGTTCAGGATCGACACCGATTTCCATTCCTGGCCCTTGGCCGAGTGCAGGGTCGACAGCACCAGGCAATCTTCATCGAGCAAGGGCTCGCCAGCCCAGTCGCTGCTGGCTTCGGGCGGGTCGAGCGCCAGTTCTGTGAGAAAACGCTCGCGGCTGCCAAAGCCGTCGGCCAGGTGCAGCAACTGGTGCAGGTCGGCCGCGCGCACGGCGGCGTCGTCATGCTTGCGGTGCAACTGCGGCAGGTACCAGGCCAGGGCCTGGGCCAGGTCGGCCGGCCAGCTTAACGCCTCATTGCACAGGCTGGTCATCAGAGCGGCAAAGGCCGGCCACGCGGGCGCGGCAGCGGGGGGTGGCTTGAAGGCCTGCATTGCGGCCAAGGGCAGGTCGTTTTGCTGCATCGTGGCCAGCAGCCGCCGCGCGCTGCCCGCGCCAATGCCCGGCACCAGTTGCAGCGCGCGAAACCCGGCCAGTTCGTGGCGCAGGCTGTGGCCAAAGCGCAGCAGGGCCAGCAGGTCTTTCACGTGCGCGGCCTCCAGGAACTTCAGGCCGCCAAACTTAACGAATGGAATGTGCCGGCGCGCCAGTTCCAGTTCGAGCGCGGCGCTGTGGCTGCCGGTGCGAAACAGCACCGCCTGGTCTTTCAGCGCCAGGCCTTCCTCGCGCCGGCCAAGCACCTGTTCTGCCACCCAGGT